>JAPLUM010000426.1 GCA_026397605.1 Verrucomicrobiota bacterium
CCCCGGGGCGATCCAGCCGCCCATGTATCAGCAGCCCCCCCCTTACATGGCCCCGCCCGTGATGCCGCAAAAGCCGGTGCCTCCGACACCGCCTCCTGGATACACACCCCCTGGTGGATACCGGCCACCTGCACTGGCGCGGCCCAGCCTCAAGCCAACGAGCACCCAAAAGACGCCAACCACAGCTTCGAAGACAAAGACCAGCACAACCAAAAAACCTTCCACCTACAGGCCACCAAGCACCAAGACTCCGAGCAAATCATCGGGCAGCTCTATCGAGACAAAGGTCGCTCGTTTAGAAAACAACGACTTTCGCCAAGACATCCGCCTGGGCAATTTGGAGCGCAATGTGGGACTATTGCCAGACAGCATCGAGGGAGGAGGCGTGGCCAGTATGGCACCGATTGGCAATCATTACATCGTACGACCAGGAGACACGCTTCTGGGTATCGCCAGCCGTCACGGCACCAGCACGAATGTCCTGCGCAGCCTGAACCACATGGACGATGATGTGGTGGACATTGGCCAGTCTCTGCTGATTCCGAGTCCTGGAAGCAGTTCCTATTCGGGCGGCAGCTTCACTGGCGTGCATGTTGTCAAGTCAGGAGACACCTTCACACAGATAGCCCGAGATCACGGCCTCAGCACCGATGCACTGGCCCGCGCAAACAAGACCGTGTATCCTGACCGCTTACTGATTGGCGAACGGCTCGTGGTTCCAGGAGGGCGCAGTTCCAGTCACAGCGGCAGCTTTGATACCGGCATGTCATTCATTAGCACGAAGAGCAAATCAAGCACGCATACCGTGAAAAAAGGTGAGCATCTAGGCAGCATTGCAAAAAAACACGGCATCAGCACCAGCGCACTGGCTAAGGCCAATCGACTGAAAAACGCCAATATCATCGAGATCGGCGACCGGCTCATCATCCCTGGCAGAAGCTCAGGCGGCATGAGCCAGCAGCTAGCCTTTACTGAACAGGATGCAGAGCCCCTTGCCGACTTCCGCATCCCAGAGCCGCCGACACCACCGGTGAAGCCTGAACCCATCGCCCCACTGCCACCCATTAACGGCAGCACACCTGCTCTGACGACGATCACGAACTCATCCAGCACACCCCGTGGCGTCGTCGCCTACCGCATGGAGCGTGGAGACACCCTCGACACCGTGGCCAACATGTTCAGCACCACGACAGAAAACATTCGCGCCCTGAACAAATTCCCCGCCGACAAAGTCCTCAAAGAAGGCAACGAACTCTTCGTCCCAAGCGTGGGTGCAGTTTCGGTGAATTGAGAGACAAAGCTACTTGGCAGCTGACAGGTACTTTTTCTGGAATTCAGCACTCACATCTTTGCCTGCTGCAATCCATGCCATTTCTTGGTCACGAATTCCTGCGTTAAGCTGTTGGCCTTTGAACAGGGCATTTTTGAGGAGTGGCTCCAGTTCTTCACCGTGAAGATTTACCAGTCTAATGGCAGATCGAGACAATTCATTAAGACGTTCCTGATCATCGGGATTTTTAACCTTTTGAGAAGCATGCAAATAACAAAGGCCTGCGAGCCGCGAAGCATTCTCCCCCTTCTTGCCCGCTAAAAGAAGATCACCGAGAGCTTCCAACAAGATTGGATTGTCAAAATCTGCGAAATACATCATCCCAGTTAGCCCATGAACAGCGGCTTGTTGCTGTGCGCGTGTTAAAATTGGTGAACCATCCTTCCTTTGAGATTCTTGCCGTGCCACAAAGGAAGCGAAGCCACGAGTCACGCCATTCAAAACGCGTGGGTCATTCTGTGAGGCTTCGCGGATTGCCCCTGATTCACGATTCTCAAGAATCCAGAGCACCAGCCACTTTTGATATTTTTCACGACCAAAATGAGCGTTGGGATTGATATCGAGAGCGCGCTTGATAAACACCAACGCCTCACTCAGTTCACCAGTGTAGATGTAGAAGGTGCCCAGATTGGAATAGGTTTCATAGATTCCAGGCATGAGCTTTTCCTTCTGCTTCATGGTAGCTATCGCAGCCTTGTGATCTCCCATTTTATGTTGAGAAACAGCTAAATCGTCATAGTCAGAGGCTTCCGCTGTGTTTGCTTCGACGAGCTTCAATCGATCAGCTGCTCGCCAAGCATGAAACTCCTTCGAATGGCGAGCAAAATTGCCTGTTAGCATTGCTGACACATTTGGAAACCGCGCCGACTCAGATGCAAGCGTCTCAAAAGCCATTGTATCACTATCCCAAAGACAGGCTTCAAGTGAACTGTAGTTCAAAACTAGAGCAATGAAAAAAACGGGGGTATATTTCATAGTTCTTTAAATCCTAATCGACATGATACCCCGATGACAAGTTGTTCTAACTTTGGAGGCAAATTTAGTGCGGCATCCAAGATTCTCTGATGGCACGTGTCCCTCAAGGATGCTCCTCGACAATTGCGAGGCAGTCTGAAGAAGAAGCGTGACCTGGGATCGGATTCAGTGTGAAAAAGAGTCAAGCCCCTCACGGAGCAATGCTGATCTCCACGCTGAAGAACTTGGCAGGCTGGCCTCCAATCGTGGGATAGGGCAGGCATAGAGCCTGATAGATGCCGTCGTCGGCGAGCACTGTGGGGGGGGCCAGGCTGGCTTCCCAGGTTTCTAGGGTGGTGCTGAAGTTCGGCGTGTAGGTCAGGCCGGCCTGCACATGATCTTTCCGCCGGATGAAAATGGCACACCACTCCGGCGGCCCACCACCTAGTGGGACTAAACTCAGGCTGATGGGCTGACCCGTCGCGCTGAGCACGGCCCCATTGATGACTAGACCACCCAGATTAGAGGGGCTGGCCCCGGACATGCCAAAGGCGTACTCGATGACATTAGCTATGCCATCGCCATCGAAGTCATCCAGGGCACCCGCATTCGTGCTGCCAGTGATGCCGGTGCTGCTTTTCCACTGTGCAAAGCTGGCTGCACGGGTGATTTGAATGCTATAAAGAAGCTGCGTGACGCCATCCTGGGCGGTGACTTCGATCTGCACGTTGTTGAGTCCCGTTTGTAGCGCCACTGGGGTGGCTGATCCGCTGGTGATCGTGGCATAGGCGGCACCATTGTTGCGCAGTCTCAATGCGGCATTGGCGTTTGCCCGCACTGCCGTCAGATTCAGGCTAGCCGTCGTCACGGGCACGCTGGCCGTGTAACTGTAGGTGGTGCTGCCAAAAACGGGCGTCAGTGCCCCAGCGCTGAGCGTGAGATTGGACAGGCTCGCGTTATTACTCACTGTTGTGAACGTGACATTCAGGCCATTCACATTGCCGCCGAGGCTGCTGGCATTGATGCGGTAATGATAGGTGGTCCCAGGGGTGAGCCCAGTGAGTGCTAAGCTGACATTTTCTGCCGTTAATCCACTCGTATTAACCAAAGTGATCGCTGTATTCGTGCCGTAGCTCACGGTTGTGCCACTTTGGAACTGCGCTGTAGTGGGGGCACCATTGGGGTTCACACTGGCATTTAAAGTAGCGCTGGTGGCCGTCACGTTCGTCACGGCGGATGTGGTTGCCGTGGGCGCATTGAGATTGATGTAGGCATGTTTGATGTCACTGCTCTGCCAAAAGAAATCACCAGGCTGGTAAGCGATGACGCTGACAAATCCGTCGCCTGTCACGGTGAGCTTATCCCCATTTAGCGTGGCAGGCCCCGATACGATGTAGCGCGCAGGCAGTCCACTAGAGGCGGTAGCATTCAGGGTGATCGTCGTGCCGACAGTGACTGTCGATGGCGCGGTGAAGGTGATGGTTTGCGGTGGAGTGAGTGCGGGGAAGACTCCTGTTGGATCAAGCTGAGTACGCTCGGCTAGTCCAATTTGACCGAAGTTATTCCAGCCAAAAGCCCATAGGGTTCCATCGGTCGTAGTGGCCATTGTATGGGTGCTGGCACTGGCTGCCATGGCCTCATTCCAACAACTGGCGGTGCCGATTTGAGTTGGGGCAGTGCGGATGGTGAAGCTGCCATTGCCAAGATAGCCAACAGCGTTTGCACCCCATGTCCAAAGGGTGCCGTCGCTGCGGGTTGCGGCACTGTGAAAGCTTGAGCCAGCGACTGTTTTCCAATTGGTCGCCGTGCCAATCTGGGTGGGCAAGGTGCGATTGGTCACAGTTCCGTCCCCGAGTTGATTATTGGTGTTCAGGCCCCAAGCCCAGAGTGTTCCGTTGCTACGAATGGCCAAAACATGATTAGCACCCACGGCGACCCGAACCCAATCGGTGATGGCTCCAATTTGTGCGGGCGCGCTGCGCAGGGTTGTCGTCCCGTCACCGAGCTGACCACTGGAATTGAGGCCCCAAGACCAAAGAGTTCCGTTGCGTTTACGTGCGACAGAGAAACTACCGGTCCCTGCATAAACAGACTCCCAGTCCGTCATGACGCCAATTTGTACAGGTGAGCTACGAGTGACCAAGGTGCCATCGCCGAGCTGACCGCTGGCGTTTGAGCCCCATGCCCAAAGACTGCCATCGGTTTTAAGAGCGAGCGAATGTCCATCGCCAGCAGAGACGCTAGCCCAATCGGTAGCGGAACCAATCTGCACGAGACTGGTGCGATTGAGGGTGGCCCCATCTCCTAATTGACTCGTCGAATTAAAGCCAAAAGCCCAAAGCGTGCCATTGGTGCGAATCCCCAGGACATGGCTATTGCCACGAGAGAGTTGTTTCCAAATCGCTCCCGTGGTGATCTGACTAGGCATCGGGTGTGGAGCGCTATCCGCAGTGCCAATACCAAGCTGACCGATGGAGTTGCTCCCAAGCGTCCAGACACTGCCATTAGTCCGCTGGAGGAGTGAACCATTGCCGCCACTGCCAGCTGAAATCACTGGACCAAAATTCTGTGCTACTGGCTGCGGAGTTCGTGGAGTAAAGGCTAGCTGGCCGCTGTTATTGCTGCCCCAGGCATCCAATGCTCCATCACTTGTGGTAGCGAGACTGTGATTGCTACCAGCGGCGATCTCTTGCCAACCTGTACCTGTTCCAACCTGCATAGGAACATTGCCGCGAGGGGTGACATCCGCAAAACCCTGACCGAGTTGGCCCGAGGTGTTAGCACCCCATGACCATAGAGTGCCATCACTTTGACGCCCGGCGTAGTGAGATCCGCCACCTATGATTCTTTGCCAGTTCAGCGCACTGCCAACCTGCGCTGGCGTCGTGCGACTGATCAATGAGCCATCGCCAATCTGACCACTCCCATTGGCGCCCCACGTCCAGAGAGAGCCATCTGCGCGTAAAGCCGCAGCTGAAGTCGTCGTCGCTGCGAGGCTGCTCCATGTGGTGATGATGCTGCCGATTTGAATGGGGGAACTACGGTTCGTGTTGGTCCCATCGCCGAGCTGACCACTACTGTTTAAGCCCCAAGACCACAAAGTGCCATTGGTTCGTAAAGCCAGGGTGAAATCGCCAGCTGCATGGAGCCCTGCGCCCGTTTGCTGCCAAGCAGTGCTTGTGCCGATTTGTATCGGAATGGTGTAGGTCGTGGGAGTCGTGACACCCTGTCCGCACTGGCCGTTGCCATTTGCTCCCCAGGCCCAAAGCGTGCCATTGGTCTTCACGGCGAGGCTGTGTGTGGCTCCTGCAACTGCCCATGCCCAATCCGTTGCTGCGCCGATTTGAACAGGAGCCGTGCGTGTCGTCGTGGTCGCGTCCCCCAACTGGCTGCTTGAGTTCAGGCCCCAGGCCCAAAGTGTGCCATTCGTTTGAGTGGCCACCACATGAGATGTACCTGCGCTTACTTGTCGCCAATTGGTCGCCGTGCCCACCTGCACTGGACTGCGCCGTGTGCTCGTAGAAGCATCACCAAGCTGACTGTTGGTATTGATCCCCCAGGCCCAGAGTGTTCCGTTGGCGCGGATGCCGAGTGCAAACTCCGAAGCTTTGCTAGCACTGACATGCACAAAACCTGTGCCTGCCGCCGCCAGCACAAAGGTCTGATATTTTGGCAAAGCAGTGCCTGCTGTGGCCTTGATCGTCACGGTGCCTGGGGTGGCGGTCAGAGTGACCGTGCTACCACTTACTGTGGCACTAGCTGATCCAGCAACGATTTCATAAGTCACTGCCGAGGCTCCACTAGTAGTCGCCGCGAGAGCAAAATCTGGATCGCCGACATACTTCACGCCGATCTCAGAAAAAGTGATGACTTCATCCACGGCGGTTAAAACGATATCGTTGCCGTCACCACCCCTGTAGCTGATTTCAAAGCGATAGGGAGTAGCGCCGTTCGTCGCTGTGATCAGGCTACCCTCTGGCAAGCTGGAGAAGGTGCCGGTCACTGGCTGGAAGCCGGTGTTATCGACCATCTCCAGCACCTGGCCTGCCACCGGTACGAATCCGAGTGTCACCGTCGGCGCGCCGCTGGCGAAAAACTCATTCGACACGATGGGAACGCTGGCAGCTGTGGCAAAGTTAATGGCAGAGGACGTCGTGAAGCTTTGATTGATCCCGCTGGTGATCCCTTGGGCGTTTTGCACCACAAGCCGATAGTGGTAGGTCGTCAGTCGATTGCCGGAAAACACGGCTGACACTGCTGTCAGAGCACTGCCTGCGGCGATGTTCTGAGTGGCTGTTACCTGACCGTAGTCTGTCGCAAGGCCGTACTCGAACCAATAACTCGTGGCCAAGCCACCAGGCATCACTCGGCCATTGAAAGTGGCTCCTGTGGCCGTTGCAGCTGTAATGGGGTCCGTAAAGGCTTCCGGTGCCGAGATATTATTTATGGTGAGCGTATGTGAGCTTGTGCCCAGATTGGCACCAGTTTGATTCAAAAGCTGAACCACAATCGTCTCCGCTGGCTCAGGAAGCTGGTCTTGCACGATGGCGATGGGGATCGTCTTGCTCGTCTCTCCGCTGGCGAAGTTCAGCACGCCTTCGGCGAGTGAGAAATCGATGCCATTGCCTGCGGCGGTGCCGCCATTCACGCGATACTGCACGCTCGCCGTGCCGGTGGAGGTGCCGGTGCGGTTCACCGCGAGGTTGTAGGTGCCGATGGCCTCGTTCGTCGTGGCGGTGGAGGCGGCAAAGGCCACGCTCATTCCGCTGAAGCTGTCATTGTCACCGAGCAGCATGGTGGCGCTGCCCACCCGCACGCCGTAGCTGCCGCTGGCGAGCGTCATCACGATGGTCTCCGTGCCCTCGGGCGTCGTGTCATTGACGGGAACCACATTTACATAGGCGCCCGTGCTGCCCGCCGGGATCGTGACGGTGCCGCTGAGAGCGGTGTAGTCCGTGCCCTCGACCGCTGTGCCGCTCATCGTGTAATTCACCACAAGGTCCGCCGTCGTGCTGCCGCGTCGGCTGATGAAAAAGTCCTCGCTCGTCGAAGTCTCCGTGAAGGGCACCGTGAGGCTGCTGGTGCCATCCGCCGCATTCACCTCGACCGTGGGCTGATCGCCATCGTAGATCCATGCCGTGGCGCTTTGATTCTGACCGGCGAGCAGAGTGTAGCCAGTGCCCGGCTGAAGCGTGAGGGTGATGGACTCCGCATCCTCCAAAGCCGTGTCCGCTAACATGCTCACCGTGATCGTAAGATTCGCATCTCCCGAGGCGAAGGCCAGCGTGCCTGGAAGCGCGGTAAAGTCTGAGCCGCTCGTGGCAGTGCCGCTGATCGTGTAATTCACCGTGATAGCCGTGCCACTCGCTGGGCGTATGATCTGGAAGACGGGACCGCTAGCACTGCTGCTGGCCGGTTCCGTGCCGCTGCCGGTATTCATCTCCACATAGATCTGTGAGGCATCATTATCCGCGATGTTTAGCGTGGCCGTCTGCGCGTTAGGATTGATGAAATAACTCGTCGTCGTGCGGAGTTGCAAAACAACATCCTGCGTGCCTTCATCCAGCACATCATCAAAGGGAACGATCTCTACCGTGATCGAGTTTTGGCCCACTGGGATCGTCGCACGGCCATCTAGGCGGCGATAATCGGTGCCGAGCACCGCACGACCATTCACCCCGTAATCGACGATCAGCGCCGCAGCCGTGCCGCCGGTGCGCGTGATGGTAAAGACACCTCTATCATTGCCCGTCTCACTCGCTGCCGCATCGGTTGCTACAATGCTTACCGTTGGCATATCGTCATCATTCAGCGTGCTCGTCACACTTTGATTCGCTGTCACCGCATCTCTGAGGTAGGCCGCATTGGTCGAGATCGTGCAGATGATCGTCTCCGTAGTTTCGATACTGCTGTCATTGATCGGCGTGATGGTGAAGGTCGTGCTCGAACTATTCGCTGGGATGCTCACACTCGCCGCTGCCGTGTAATCCGTGTTCCGCGTGGCTGTGCCTGTGTAGGCTAAGTTTACCGTCAATGCTGCCGTGGTCGGGCCATTACGCTCGATCTGTAGAGTCAGCGTGTCCGTGCCTACTTCATGGCCAGAATCATCCACTGACGAGATTTTCACCACTGGCAGGCTGCTATCGTCATCCGTGATCGACACCTGCGCCTTTGGATTCCCTGCCATGATGTAACCCTGCGCCGTATTGACAAAATCCAGCGATGCCACCTCCACACCCTCCGCCGTGGTGTCCTGCACTGGCGTAAGCGTGATGTCGAGAAATTCAGCGCCTGCCGGGATGATGTACTGCGAGGTGCCGCTTCCTCCATCCGGGCTGGTGGCCGTCGCAGGCGCGGGTGCGAGTGAGTAGTCCGTTGTCCGCGTCGCGGAGCCGGTGTTCACATTATAAATCTGCACTGAGAGATCCGCCACCGTGCTGCCCTCACGCGTGAGCCGGATCGTCGCTGGATTTGCGACGGCACCCTCCGCCGCCACGTCATCAGGATACGAGATCGTCACCGCAGGCAGGCTGGCACTGGTGAAATTTTTGGCCATCGTGCTAGGTCCTACTGTAAGCGGATTTGAGAAACCATCCGGCGTGAACACGAGCGGATAAAGCCCCGGCGAAATACTGTAACTGCCTGCCGCCAGCCGCGTGAGCGTGTAATTCCCATCGCTGTCCGTCCACGTGCCGCGAAAGGTGGCGCTGTTCGTATGCGAGGTGTTGTTTGATGGCGCATAGTTCGCCACATACACGCCTTCCAGCGGCAGGGAATCCGTGTCGGTGATGGTTCCGCTCACCGTGAAGTTCGTCGGCGTGCCGACGGTGATCAGAATCGACTTCGTCGTGCGCTTGCCCTTCATGTCAGAGGCCGTGCAGAGCACCTGATAGTGCCCGGCGGTGCCCCAGGACTTCGTCTGCACCGCGCTGTTGTTGAGCGAGTAGTTTCCATCATCAAACACCCACGCGTAGGCCAGTGTGTCGCTGTCTGGATCGCTCGCCGTTGCGGTGAAGGTCACACCGACGCCAGTTCCCACGCTTGTGGCACTCGCAGCGATGCTAAGCGTCGGCGCATTGTTCCCCGGCGCATCGCCGATTTGAACCTGCACATCCATCGAAGGCGGCACCGTGGTCGTGTTGTTCGCCACCGGCGTGAAGTGGATGTTGAAGTCCGGATCGCTGAACGTGCGGCCCATCCACAGCGCGGAATCATTTCGCGTGTCCGTGATGGCGCTGCTGAAACTTCCCGGCGTCATGTCCAGGAGCTGCGCACCGCGATTGCTACCATTCAAAGGTGCCCCACCGCTGCCTCCGATGCCACCCAGACCCCATTGGTCAAAGGTCATCATCAGACCATTGGTAAAACCCACGTTCGTCGGATGCCGCAGGCGGAATTCTGCCCAGAAATCACGCTCCGCATCACGCCGCACCCGCACCGCGTAACGCAGGCTCGGATCTGCGATGCTCGCATCCGTCTGGCTGATACGGTAGAGCCCGCTCGTCGTCACATTCCAATACTGCTCCGATGGCATCCAGCTCAGCGTGTTTTTAAAACTCGCGGTGTATTGCCCATTGCTGCCGCTACTGCCCATCAGGTCAAAGATATTGCCATATTCAGCATTGTTGCCAGGCCCCGTCACGCTCGGCGGTGTGGTGCGCCAGTAGTTCGCATGCCACACACCCAGATTATGCCCCAGCTCATGCAGGAAGACGCCGCTGCTGCTCGATTTCATGCGCATTCCCGCAGCTCCGACCGATGCACTACCACCGTAGCTGCCTGGGCCGCCGCTCCAGCGCACCGCACGCAGATTGTAGCTTGCTATGTCATAGCCCATCGACTTCGCGATCTGGATGGCGTGGTTTTGCAGCAGCGTGTCACCGCCGCCCACATCCGCGTCATAACGAGAATACCACTCCAGCGGATACGGCAGCACCACCAAAGGCGGAAACGCATAGGTCAGATAGCAGCGACCGTAGCTTGTCTGCACGATGTAGTCATTGGCCGCTTTAAACATGTCATGACACTCCTGCTCATTCTGCGGATCAACCGGATTATCGGGGAAAGTCGCGCGAATGTATAAGAAGGAGCGATTCCCCGTCGTCCAGCTGCTAGGTATCGAACCAGAGACCGATGCGTGAGAAGGACCACTGCCCGTGCCCGCATTTAGCTCCGTTTCCAGCTGGTCCCAGTGTGCTTTTTCCTCATCGCTCATGTACTGCTCAGCCAGCTGACTGATGTGACCGCCGCTGCACACATAGATCACCCGCTCTGGCGTCTCAAAGGCGGGTGTTTCCTCTGTCACCGCAGGTAGCGCGCCCGCAGCTGTCACCTCCACCTTCGTCTCGATCTTTGAAATTGGACAAACATCCACGATCTCGCGTCCATCCAGCTCAGGTACCTCACCCTGCTCCAGCACGCGCACAGCCGAGTCATTGATCGCCATATCACGTCCCACTGCGACACCATTGATGGAGATATTCGACGTGCTGCGCTGCCATTGACGCTGCCCAAACACGTGTGCCTTCCAGCGCTTGCCGTCCTTTGCTGTGACGGTTCGGGTGTAAGGCTCTATCGTCGTTTCCTGCCCCGGCAAGGGTGCATTCCCATAAACTTCGAAATCAGCGCGTAAGCGTGGACGTTCCTCGATCAATGCGACAATCTCCTGAGGCAACTTTTGCCGAATCACCATCGGCACGGCCATGGCAATCGCCAACTGCGGATCTTTCGGGATGAGCTTGGCTATCTCCCGAGTATGAGGCACGGCTAAAGCCTGACCTTCAGCCACCAGTGCCTGCCGATCCTCCAGCTTAGCTGCCAAAAAAGTGGCAGCCCACGTGCGAAATTTCTCGATCGCTAATGGTGCATCCAGGGGTACAGGTTGTTGCTGTATCGCTGTTGGTTGAACCACCGTTAACGAGGGAGCCTGCATTCTCGGATTAGCAATCGCAGCTGAGCGCACGGACAGCTTTGGGGGCGACTGATCGCGCCCAGAAATCCCTGCTAAGAACCAGACAAAGCCGATCACTAAAAGAGCGATGGCGGACAGAGAAAGGATGTACTTTTTACTCATGAGGGCTGAAATTGATGGATTGCCGGTCAATTTTACCCACTGATTCTGAGGGATTCAGGAATCAAAGAAAAGATTAGGATGTCGATCCTAGAGGCATCGCGAACATGAAAAAACAAGGGCGTAGCCCAGCGATCGATGAGTTGGCCTTGCTCATTGAAACAAGGATGCGGCATTGCCAAGAAAACCTCTTTTGCCGAATTCTTCCCTAGCAGTGCTGCTGCAAATTCTTCATTGGCCCCCATTCGAAAAGGTGAGTCCCCCTTCACCAGCAGACGCAGATTTGAAAACACATGCGCCATCGCGTGCAAATCATCCTGAGGACGGGTGGAGGCTGAGGCGTAGTTTTTCAGGATTTGCTGCCCTGGAAGAATGCCGCCCTGCTTTGAACTGCGCTCTGGGTGATCTGAATGCGGATTCACTGTAGCCGATGAAACGGAAGACGGCTCTGATGCGTGAGGCGATCTGTCTCTCCTGATCTCTCGCCAAGCAAACCATGCCAGCAGGCACGCTGCTAAGACAGCCACTTTTGGTTTCATCTTCGAGCTGAAAGACATGCCTCTTAGGTCCAGGTGCCGGGCCGTAAAAATCCAATGGGCAGGCTCGACGAATTCGCATTGTAAAAATTGGCGATGTTCGGCAAGACGGCGTTCATGCTAGCTGCGGGAACGC
>JAPLUM010000557.1 GCA_026397605.1 Verrucomicrobiota bacterium
GGTCTGGGGCAGCCCAAAAGCCCGCACTACACTCCCCGAATGGGCCTATGAAGATGCCTTTAAACGTGCAGCAGACAGCGTGCGGGCCGTCGCTGAAGAAGCTGGCAAATACGGCGTCGTCATCGCCATGGAACCTCTGGGGAAAAAGGAGACCAATTTCCTCAACACCGCCGAAGAAACCATCCGCCTCTGCCAGCTCGTGGATCATCCCAGCTGCAAACTTCACCTGGACGTGAAAGCCATGAGCGATGAATCCAAGTCGATCTCCGACATCATCCGCGACAGCAAAGACTGGTTCGTCCACTTCCACGCCAACGACCCCAACCTGCTCGGCCCCGGCATGGGAGAAGTCAAATATGAGCCCATCATCAGCGCCCTACGCGAGGTCAAGTATGACGGCTTCCTCTCCGTCGAAGTCTTCGACTACCGCCCCGGTGCCCAGCACATCGCCCGAGAAAGCATCCGCTATCTCAAAGAGCAACTGGCTTGAGAACGAAAGGTCAACAGCTCAAAAACTGCTTGTTAAGTCGCCACCGCAAAAAGTTTCACGACGCAGTTAATGACGAATTACGAAACACCCAATGACGAAATAATGACGAAGCTCTAATGGCGAACCCCAGAGGTGTATTTAGGCCTTCGGATTTAGTCATTCTTTCGTCATTACGATTTAGGCCTTCGTCATTCAACCTCTAGTCCTTCGTTCGTCATTGAGCGGCTGATCAATCACCTTCTTTTCTTCAGCTGAATGCGCTTAAACCGCGCATTCGCATCCAGGCTCACACTCATCACCTCAGGATCATTCACAAAGACATTGTGGATCAGCCTGCGGTAATAGCTGTTCATCGGCTGCAGCATTTCAGACTTGCCAAAAGCGCGCACCTTGTCGCCCAGTTCCTTGGCATGATCGACCAGCTTATCCTCATGCATGGAGCGATAAAACTCAATGTCCACGCGGATACGCGGAGCCTCAGGAATGTGACGCTGAAGAATCCGATTCACCAGATACTGAATATCCTCCATCGTCGATCCCCGCCTCCCGATCAGCTGCTGGCTGTCATCCGTATGGATTTGTAGAGTCAGCCCATCAGGCCCCTCGATCTGATCAATCTGAACAGTGAACCCGAGATAGCCGAGCATGGTGTCGAGAATCTGACTAGCGTGTGTGAGAGGAGTCATAGTGATAAAATGACAATTCCAGAATCCCAGAAAACGTCAAGGCACCAAGACCACCGCGAGAAGATTCACCTCACTGACAAGAAAGTGTCACAGGATTGAATCCTTTTGGCTCCAGTTTCTGCGTTCAGCGCGGGGAATTCAGGCATGAGGATTTGGGTTTAGACAATCTTGTCCAGCACGGCATGCTTGAACCACGCCGGAATTTGGTCCATTTTTAATTCCAAGTTGCGTCCGTCGGTGATCTCTGCCAACCAAGTATGGGTGCGGTCGGCATTGTCCGTCGAGTTGTCGAAAATGTAGGCACGGTTGGTGTGCCATATGGCGGACATGAGGAGATCGAGAGAGCGGTAGTAGCGTTTCACGACGAGATCAGGCGGCACGTCGTGCCCGTTCAGCTTCACACGGTTCTCAACGCGTGAGATGTTGATCGACGGGTCGTCCGTAGCCACATAGTAGAGGTAGGTCCTGTAGCCTGCCTCCTGTGCTTGTTTGAGCAAGTCCACCTTACTGGGGTGGGACATGACAGTTTCAAAGGTGAAGGTCCGCTGCGCCGCCAGCAGCTTCTGCCTCAGGAAGTCCGCCAGAACCGAGGCGAAATAGCTGTTGATCACTCCCGTTGGAAACCACAGCTGGCCTTCGGCAAATCGAAGGCTGGTGGCGGCTTCCCTGAACCCATGCCCAGCGAGGAACTCTGAACCTTCAAAGACCGGCAGAACTTCCTCCGCCGTGGTTTGGATGCCAAATGTATTTAGATCGAGGCAGCCATGCCTCTTGATCTCAGCCTCGATCTCATCCGCGTTCAGATACACGCCCAGCAGCGGCTCCGGCAGGGAGGCCTTGAGAACGCTCTTGCCAGACCCGTTCGGCCCGGCAAACATGCGAAGCCTAGGCGTCTCAGGGATCATCGGATGGTGTAGATGGTGCCGGATTTAACTCGCGTCGGCGGCTCGATCTGCTTCACCACCTCTTTGCGCCCGTCTGGAAAAACGCGGATGACAAACCCGCCTTCCGATTGCAACACACTTTGCCCGGAGGCCAGAACCCGCTCACGCGCGTCTGCAAAAGCCTGCCCTGAAACAGCAGGAAATTGACTTTCTAGAAGTTGAATATCGTGATCAGACATGTGGCGAACTTAGTCTGCTTCCTTTCCTAGATCAACCTTGAGGTCATACTCACAGAAGCTGAAGGTAGGAAGATGAGTGTTGGGAAAATTTCCCTGGCCCTAGCCTGGATTGCGGTCTGAGATTCTGCCGATGCGGTGAGGTTTTTCACAATCTTCACCGCCACAGAGTTTAAGCTTGCTACGTGTGGTGTTTTTTGAGAACAAAGATGGATGAGCGCGACCGCACCCACTCCAATGACTATTTTTACTTTGAAAGAAGGCATCGTCGAAAGTGCCTCTGGCCAGCATCTGGTGGATGCGTTTGCGGCGGATTTTCAGGGGTTGCGGCATTTTGGGATCAAGATCGGCGAGGCGCTGGATCTAGGAGCTCCCTGGACAGGCACGGTGCAGGAGGAGGACCTGACGGTGAACTACGCTTACTTTGGCGAAGGCACGAGTCCGAATGATCCTGGAGCTGGCGGCATGATCAGCAAGAAGGCACTGCTCTTTGAAATGCTCACCAAGGTCACCACTCAAGAACTCTAAGCCATGGCTACTCAAATCACCCCCTCCCTGCGCTCGGCTCTGGAGCGCCTGAAAAACGGCGGTGCCGTCAATGGCATCATGCTCGGTTGGCGTCGGCAATTGCTGCTAAATCTGCTGCCCTTTGAAGACTTCCGTGCGGAGCGGCTGCTGGAGACGCTGCATGATGCGCAGGACCATTTCGCCAGTGGCGGAGATCGCAGCGTTAGCACCTTTTGGTTCGGCTACGAGACCTGCCATGCGCTGACTCTGTTTCGAGGCGACTGCGTCATCACGCTGCTGCACACCCGCGCTGAAGAGGCTGATTTTCTACGGCGTGCAGCGCAGACTTTCTTGGAGGATAGCCAGTTGCTGATCGATGCGCTTTTGAATCCTGTGATCGAGGAAACAGAGGATGAACCAGACCACGACGCTAATCTCACCAGCAGTCTACTCTGATCCAAGGCGGCTCACTTCAGCCGCCAACGGGCGCGGTTGATCGTGCGGCCTAGAGAGAGCCAATGCTCCTCAAAGTCCGTCATCGGATAGAAAAAAACGTCGGCAGGCCAATCCAATCGCTCAAACTCTGAGCGGGCACCGAGGCTGATGAGGGCATCCTCAAAATAGACGGGGTCATCGGTTTTCAGCAGAAACTCGCCGCCCGGCACCAGCACCCGGGCTAGGCCCGTGAGAAACTCGTCCTGATTGACGAGGCGACGCTCGGCGTGCTTTTTTTTCGGCCAGGGATCAGGGCAGAGAAGATGCAACCTAGAGACGCTGGCGGAAGGCAGCACCCAGCCAACAGTGTAACCGCTTTCGAGGCGCATCACTTTGGCATTTGTCAAAGCGGCCTCGTGGATCTTGCGGCAGGTTTTGGACACACGTCCGCGCATCCGCTCCATGGCAAAGAAGTCGCGCTCAGGAAACTGCTGGGCCATGCCGAGAAAGAAAGTGCCATCTCCACAACCCAGCTCCACCTCTAGTGGGCGAGTGGCATCTGGGAAGATCTCCTCGCGGCGGAGTTCACGAAAATAGTCTGGGGGAATGAAGAGGGCGGACATTGCTGGGGATTTATTAACGAGGATTTCACGGATTGCAGAGAGATTTAACTGTGACATTCGTCTTCTAGGATCGTATTCCTGATCACCTACCATGAACCGCCGCACATTTGTCACCACAACAGGAGCCGCCATTGCAGGCTCACTCATCACTACCTCCACTCAGGCTGCCCTGGCACCTATCACTCTGGAGCAGGCTCCGCTGGTGTATCCGCCAGAGGCGCTGGAGCCGCACATTGATGCGCTGACCATGAACATCCACTTTGGCAAACATCACGTGGCCTACATCACCAAGCTGACTGATGCCCTCAAAGCGGGCAACATCCCTGCGGGCAACGTCATCGACCTCATCACTGACCTCTCCAAAGCTCCTGCTGAGCAGCAACTGGCCATCCGCAACAATGGCGGCGGTCATGTCAACCACAGCTGGTTCTGGAAATGGATGGCCCCTGCTGGCAGCGGCCCGACCGGCCCTGAAGGCAAACTTGGCGAAGCCATCCAAAGCACCTTCACCAGCATCGACGACTTCAAAAAACTCTTCGCGGAAGCTGGCACCAAGCGCTTTGGCTCAGGCTGGGCCTGGCTGATCGTGAAGCCAGACGGCAAGCTGGCTGTGACCTCGACACCCAATCAGGACAATCCCCTCATGAAAGGCATCGTCGCAGAGGCTGATCTCGGTACGCCTATCCTGGGACTGGACGTCTGGGAGCACGCCTATTACCTGAAGTATCAAAACAAGCGCCCCGACTACATCGCCGCCTGGTGGAATGTGGTGAACTGGGCCGAAGTGGCCAAAGGCTACGAAGCTGCCAAAGCGTAACTCTTTGGGCCCTTAAAAAAGCTCGCCAGTGCGACCCGCGCTGCGCGAGCTTTTTTGTGTCTAAGCCAAGATGCCTTTGATCACCTTGGCAGGATCCACCCCTGTGAGCCTGAAATCCAGCCCCTGGGAGCGGACGCTGAGTTGCTCATGATCGAGGCCAAGCTGATGAAGGATCGTGGCGTGGATGTCGTGAACATGAACAGGATTCTCGACAGCTCCGAAACCAAATTCGTCCGTCTGTCCATAAACGGTCCCGCCTTTAAATCCACCACCGGCAAACCACATAGTGAAAGCATCGATGTGATGATTTCTTCCCGTTGATTCACGCACCTCGCCCATCGGTGTGCGGCCAAATTCGCCGCCCCAGATGACAATCGTGTCATCGAGCAGCCCGCGCTGCTTAAGATCCTTCACCAGCGCAGCGCTGGCCTGATCAACGTCAGCACACTTAAGTGGCATATGCTTTTCCAGATTCTCTGTGGGGCCACCGTGATGATCCCAGTTCGTATCATAGAGCTGCACAAAGCGCACCCCGCGCTCCACCAGTCGCCGTGCCAGCAGGCAGTTCCGCGCAAAGCTCGTCTCCTTGGCATCCTTGATGCCGTAGAGATCCAGCGTGGCCTGGGATTCTCCACTGGTATCCATGAGTTCAGGCGCACTGGTTTGCATTCGGTAAGCCATCTCATAAGCATTGATGCGGGTAGAGATTTCATCATCCCCAGTCACCGCCAACCGCTTGCTATTTAAATCCCGCACCGCATCCACCACCTGACGTTGCTGCGCTGAACTGACACCCTTTGGCGTGGCTAAATTCACAATGGGATCACCCTGATTCCGCAGCGGCACCCCCTGATACGTCGTGGGTAAAACGCCGCTACCCCACAAAACGGCCCCGCCTCGTGGACCACGTGGCCCACTTTGCAGCACGACAAATCCAGGCAGATCATCGCACTCACTGCCCAGCCCGTAAGTCACCCAAGCTCCCATGCTGGGCCTGCCAAAAAGACCACTGCCCGTGTTCATGTAAAGCTTGGCTGGTGCATGATTGAAGAGATCCGTCTTGCAAGTCGTGACGAGACTGATGTCATCCACGATCTTGGCCGTATGCGGCAAATAATCGCTCACCCAAGCCCCCGATTGACCATGCTGCTTGAACTTGACCCTCGGCCCCAGCAGATCACTGCGATGGCTGCTATCCATAAAAGCAAAGCGCTTACCCTTGGTATAACTTTCAGGGATCGGCTGACCATTCAGCTTGGTAAGCAGCGGCTTATGCTCAAAGGTCTCCAACTGTGAAGGTCCACCCGCCATGAACAGAAAAATCACGTTCTTCGCCTTCGCTGGAAAATGCGTCTTCTTCGGAGCCAAAGACGCATCCCGAGCCATCAACGATCCCAGCGCCAGCGATCCCACCCCAAGACCACACTGGCTAAAGAAATGACGGCGTGTTGAATTAAGTAAGTCATTCATAGCGTTTATTCCCGAGTCACGGTTTCATCAAGATTCAGCAGCGTGCGGGCGGCATTTAAGGGATCGAGTTTCTTCAAAATCGCGACCTCATCGGCCTTTGGCGTGCGGGAGGTGCAGCGCTTGAAGGCGGCTTCAAGGCCGTCTTTTCGGATGTTCTTTCCCAGGGCTTGAGCAAACTCGAAGAAGCCGCTGTCGTTCATCAAGGTGAGCGACTGGAGAGGTGTGTTACTGCGAATGCGGCGGGTGCAGGAACTGAATCCTTCGGGCGCATCGAAGACGGTCAACGATGGTGGTGGCGAGGCGCGATAGATGAAGGTGTAAAGGCCGCGACGGTATTTGTCCTCACCTTTGCTGACGGTCCAGACACGCTTCACTTGACCCACTCCCATCACGCCTTCGGGGATGGGTGGATAGACAGGTGGGCCGCCTAACTTGGGTGAAAGCAGACCACTGGCACTGAGGCAAACATCCCGCACCACTTCTGCATCCAAACGCAGCCGTGTCTGTCGAGCGAGCAAAACATTTTGCGGATCTTTTTCCATCAAGTCAGGCCGATTGGTGGAGCTTTGGCGATAGGTCTTGGAGGTGACGATGAGGCGATGCAGGTCCTTAAGACTCCAATTCTGAGCCATAAACTCCATGGCCAGCGAATCCAGAAGCTCCGGGTGTGATGGAGCCGTACCCTGCATGCCAAAGTCGTTTTCGGTCTCCACAAGACCGCGTCCGAAATACTGCTGCCAGACGCGATTCACCATGACTCGAGCGGTGAGCGGGTTCTGCGGACTCACGATCCATTTCGCTAGGTCAAGCCGAGTCGGTTGCTTTTGACCACTATCAAAAGGGTGCAGGACTTTGGGTGTGCCAGGCGTGACTTCATCCGCAGGACGCGTGAAGTCGCCTTTGATGAAAACGGTCGTTTTACGTGGCTTTGGCAGCTCCGCCATGATCATGGTGGTGGTTCCCTGATTCAATAAGGTATCAAGCTCTTTGTAACGATCATTCAGGATGCGGAGCGGATCACTTGGCGGCGCAATGATGGCAAAGAGTGCGAGGTTATCCGCCAGTGAACGCTTGGTCACAGGCTTGGTGACAGCCTTCTTCACGTCTGCCACCATGCGTTTCTTAAACTCAGGTGTGAGTCCTTTTTCCCAGGCTGCAATTTCTGAACCGCGTGCCTCCACACTGGCTTTGAGTTTTGATTCCACTTCTTTAAACTCAGCTTTCATGCCAGCAATGTCAGACTTGGGATCATAGACTTTCAGCGTTGGCTCGTCCTGATTGTTAAAGAAGGCAAACATCCGGTAATACTCTTTTTGTTCGATGGGATCAAACTTGTGATCATGGCACTGCGCACAGCCAATGCTGAGGCCTAGCCAAACGGTGCCTGTCGTCGCTACACGATCAAAGACCGAGTCGATGCGGAACTGTTCTTTATCAATGCCGCCCTCTTGATTGATGTTGGCTCTTTAAAAGACGATCCACGAGAGCCTGGTATTTTTGGTCGGACCAGTCTGACAAGTCCGAAAGATCAGCTGGAGCCGGTGGCAGCCCAGTCAAATCTAGAGAGACACGCCGGATTAAGGTAGCAGCATCCGCCTCTGGTGATGGCTTTAGCTTTTCTTCCTGAAGCCGCTGCTGAATGAAATGATCGATGCTACCATTAGCAGCCCGCTTCGGCGGCTCAAAGGACCAGTGACGCTCATACTTAGCACCCTGCTCGATCCACGTCTTGATGATGTCCCGTTGTTTGGCCGTGAGCGCTGGCTTGTGAGACTTTGGAGGAGGCATGAGTTCATCCTTGTCCGTGCTGATGATGCGCTGCCAAATATCTGATTTGTTTAAATCGCCAGGCGTGATGCCACGCGAGCCATCGCGGTCGGCAGTGGCTCCTTCAAATTGATCCAGCCTCAGATTGCCTTCTCGATGCTTCGGATCAAAGCCATGGCAGGCAAAGCAGTTCTCTGACAAGATCGGACGCACATCGCGATTGAATGAAATCTCCGCCCCTGCCTGAATGGCTGCGCTGGTGAAAAGGATAAAGGAAAGGCCGAGTCTCATGGTTGGATCAACTCATGTATCTACGGAGACTCCAAGAGCTTTTTCATAGCATTCATGAGAATCGATTCCACCTCAGGAGCCACGCCGGAGGCCCCGGGACCTGTTTCATAGCCACCTTCAGGATAGGCCACGGCTGTGCCGATGTAGCCCGGTCCATAGTCGCCATAGGCAGCCATGAAGACGTTTAAATCTGGCCTCATAGCCTTTGCTGCGAGCTGATACTCGACGAAAAGCTCTCCGGGTAAATGTAACATGCGACTGGTGCCAAGACGCATGCAGGTGATGTCAATCTGATGCCCGCTTTTGGCGCGCCGCAACCAAGCCAGCTGATCTGCGAATGAAATGTAACCTGCTTTGCCAGTGGCAGCTTTGAGTTTGGTCACCAGGTCTGCCTCCTCAAGGTGTGGTGCCACAGGCAGACTGACGGGAAGGCTTTTCCAACCAATGTCTTCAGAACTCAGCGGCACATGTGGTGCTTTTTCATAGGCCTCTCTCATGCCTGCGGCTAAACGCGTAGCTAGCTGGATGCGGTTTGGCTGCGTGCCGTTATTGTATTTCCCAGCCGCCACATTCCCGCCAGCTCCATTAAAATGCACATGCAGTGCTGCATTCACATCCTGGCCCCGGATAAAGCGGGCGATGCCTGGAAAGTCAGGGCTAGGAATCCCCAGACGATAATAACTCTGCGGATGACAAGCATAAGCACTGAGCACAGCCACGGGCTTATCAGCATCCCAAAAGACTAACACAGACACTTTAGGATCGATCAATCCTTCAGGCAGCGCGGTAAGTTCGGGAATTTTATTGGCACTGCCTCTCATCCGCCCGATGCGCCCACCAGGAAGACGCTCGACACGCCGATTTGAGGCCACCTCTTTAACGTCAGCTTCAGCATAGCCATAATGAGAGACTGGCTTGGCCTCTGGCAGAGCAGCTCGGATGGCATCCGCTGCGCGCTGAATCACTTGACGATGAAAGGTGCCCTCAAAACGACCAAAACCCTGAATACCAAACTCACGCATGATCTTCTCTGCCGTGAAGTCTGAACCGGGGGCATCATGCTGATGCAGGCTGTGCACAGCCACAAATCCAGGCTCGGTGCCTGCCGCTTTGGCCAAAGCCTCACGAAAGGCATCATGACTTTCATTGGCGATGCCTATCCAGTCCACCGCACATAGCACGATAGGCCTCTCAGCTCCGAGTATGACCACACCACGACAGCGCAGCGTGAGTTCATCCAACCGTTTCACCACATCATAAGCCATCGGTGAGCCAAGCGGCGGAGTCGCATCCACATCAAAGGTGGCTACACGAACAGGCTCTGCCAGTGCGGTCACTGCGCAAAGGCTAAATAGCGTGAACAAAAGATTGGTTAGGATTTTCATGTTCGGTAAAGATTATTGAAGTTGTTCGATAAAGGCTAGCAAATCTGACATGTCCTCAACCGTCATTCCTTGCTCGATCCCCTCAGGCATCAGACTCTGACCGCTAGAGCTACTGCCTTTGATGTCAGCTCTCTGGATTGTCATCAGCGCACCACCCATCATTTTGATCGACATGCTTTTGGCTTCATCTTGAGAAATGATGCCCATCAGAGTCTGACCATCTTTTGTGGCCACCGTGTAGGCGATGTATTGAGAGGCCACTTCCTTATGAGGCTGAAGAATCGCCGTGAGCAGCCCTTCCCTACCCTTGGTCTTTACCGTCACAAGATTCGGCCCAACCTCGATCCCCTCACCACCCGCGACATGACAAGCCATACAGCGCGCCAGAAACACCTGTTTACCGGCCTCGGCATCCCCCTTTGCCGTTAACGCAGGCTGAAATTTCTTCACCACTTCCTCTCGGGATGGCGGTATCACAGCTGCCAGCACAGTCTTTGCTAGAGTAGAAACCTTCCCATTCTGATGCTTCACCAAAGCCTGCACCTGAGATGCCGTCAGATCACTAGAAGTCGGGCCACCTCGGCCCGAACCCATCTCTCCCAGTAATGCCAAAGCGCCATCATCGCGTGAAAGCAAGGTCGCGACTGTCACCGTGCGTGCCTGCGGCTTGAAGCCCTTCCAGGCACTGAGCAACGAAGCCGTCGCCGCCTGGCCAGCCAGTTCACTCAAGGCCTTCACGGCAGCGGCTTGCACTCGCTCACTCTGATCGGCACCGAGACAGGTCATCAGCACAGCCTCGCCTTGCTCCTTCGTGGCGAGCGCCAATAGCTCGATGGCCTCGACCTTCGCGGCTTCCGTTGTCGTGCCTTGGGCCAAAGAGGCCGCTTGCGTAAAAACCGCCGCCAGCTCCCCTTCTTTGTCCACTTTGGCAATCGTCAAGCCAGCACGGCGCAGGCCTATCGCAAAGGCTTTGGTTAAGGCCGGATCTTTTCTGATTGCAACAAGCCCCAAAGCTGAGCCCACGCGAAGCTCAGCTGAACATGAAAGTTTTGTTTCCCCGTTTAGATAAGTGTATTCTTTGGTTCCCATCGCACCAATGATCTTGATAAGTTTCTGTCGAAATTCCGGCGAGGCTGTTCGTGCTTTAGCTATGGTCTCCTTAGGTTCCATGAAAGCCTGAAATTCATCATAAAGGCTAGCCATGTAGATTGAGTTCAACATCTCGGAGGAAGCGCTAAAAATGGCTGAATGTAACATGGGTTCAGATGACAAAAGCGACATCGAGCTAAGCTCGATTGCAGAATCATCCTCTGAAAAAGAACCCAGAGTTAATGCCTTCTGGAAACGCACTCGTGCAGATGGATCAGCAAACAGTCTTTTGAATTTCTCCGCCAAGCTCTTTGAAATCTCTTTCTTAATCAACAATGGCTCGATGCAGACCACTGCACGCTCTCTGACAAAAGGATCCGCATGCTGCAAAGCGTCTGCCAGAGTGCGCTCATCAAGTTGATTCCACGATTTCAAAACTCCTAGAGAGTGAAGTCCTGCCAACGCTGAACTTCCTGCGACCGCTGTCTTCAGCATCGGGACCGCCGCCTTATCCTGCTTTTCATAAAGCAAGCGCGATGCAGTATCCCGATGCCAACCATTCGAGTGACTGAGTGTCTTCACCAGTCCCTCTGTGCTGGCTTTATCCAGCCTGACTTTCTGCCCAATACGCTCGGCACCTTGATCTGGCACAATCCGATAGATCCTTCCACGGTCATTGCCGTTATTGAGATCCAGGTGCTTCTTGATCTCATCCGGCACACTCCACGGGTGCTCGATGACTTCACGATACATATCGCAAACATACAGGCAGCCATCCGGCGCATTGGCAAAATTCACCACACGCACCCAGGTGTCTTTGCTGGCCGCAAACTCAAATCCGTGCTCATCCGCCGGGCGCTCGCCGATCAAACCGATGCCGTCTTCGGCATCGCGAATGATTTTCCGATGAATCAACTGCCCGCCCGCATCACCAGTAAAACTATTGTTCACAAAATCCGGTCCGTAAGCATCACCGCGGTAGATCGTGGTGCCTGTAGCTCCCGTGAAATAACCGCTGACGCGCCCGCCACCCTCAACCGCCCCTTTAACCACTCCGGCAATCCGCCAGCGTGTGCGCATGATGCGCCAAGGCTCGTCAGGGCTGATGCGGAAGACTTCTGCCGCCCCACCATCGGCGGCGATGCTTTTGCGCGCAGGCGGCATCTCATAGAAAGGATTGCGCGCTGCATACCGCTCATCATAGACCCAGCATTGAAGGTGGTCCGAATTGGAGCAGGCAAACTTCCGGCCATAGTTGTCAAAGCTCATCCCATACTGCGCACCGCCGCCCTCCAGGCCAAACTCATGAGTCAGCGGATCAAACCAAAAGTCTTTACCACCCAGCTCCACGCCTTTTAACTCGGGCCGCTTCAAGCAGGTGATCACACCGCGATTACCGCCACCGGCCAACACATGCACTCGATTGTCCTGCCCCCATTGAAAGCTATTGAGGAGTCCCTGCACATTCAGGATTTTCAGCCCTGTACCAAAGCCTGTATAGACCTGCTCTCTCACCTCTGCTTTGCCATCTCCATCCCGGTCCTCAAAACGCCAAATGTCTGGAGTGGCACCGACATAAAGGCCGCCATTGGCCCAAATGAGACCTGTTGGCCAGGGTAGATTATCGGCAAAGACCTGGCTCTTTTCAAGATGGCCATCCCCATCCACATCCTCCAACACAGAGATGCGACCCAGATGCGGTGTGACATCCCGCATCTGCGAATAGTCGATCATTTCACAAACAAACATCCGCCCACGTTCATCAAAGCAAAGAGCAATCGGGTCACGCACCTGAGGCTCGCTGGCAGCGATTTCAAGCTTAAACCCCTTCTTTACCTGCCAGGTCTTCAGCGCATCCTTCGGCTCCACAGCAGGGTAGCGCGGCAGATCCTTGGCCGGATCGACAGTCACCGCATTCTTCGTCGGCCCATAAGCGGCTGCATGGGTTGTTTTAGAGACCAGGCTATCTGCGGCAGCAGCTGCCCAAGCACCCACAAAAAGCCCTTGGAAAATAATCAGTCGATGGAGAGAACTCGTCATGTTCCCAGATTACGCCGATTCAGAGAATCTCTACCACCCATCCAATGACTGCTTCCGGTATTATTGTTGCTAAGAGAGTGTCACAGGTTTGAAATCTGTGAAGCCGAAGAGAAAGATACGCTTATTGGATTGTTGCGTTTACCAAGACGGATATGAGGTGGTTATGGATGGCTGGAGTCGTCTTGGGACTGATCTGATCCAGCACTCTGAAGCGAACATGTTGCAAGCCTGTTCCACTTTCCTTGGTCTTTTGGCACTCGATTAGGCGACGACGCTTTGCAGTTCCTGCATGGCGGACGCGGTGTTTTCGGGACCGAAGAAGGAGGTGCCGCAGACGAAGAGGTTGGCACCGTTTTGTTTGGCAATAGGGGCGGTGTGAACGTAAACGCCGCCATCGACTTCAAGGTGGTATTTAAGACCCTGCTGATCACGGTAATCACGAGCTGCGGCCAGCTTGGGCATGGTTTCTTTTTCCATGAAGGGTTGACCTCCGAAACCGGGAACGACGGTCATCACGAGCAAGAGATCAATGTCATTAACATAAGGAAGCGCGGCTTCAAAAGGAGTAGTGGGATGCAAGGCGATGCCACAGTGCTTGCCGGCAGCTCGAATGCGCTTCAAAGTTTCTGTCACAGAGCTGTCGTAATTGGCCTCAACATGGATGGTGATGTTATCCGCGCCTGCTTTTAAGAAGCGCTCCAGGTAATGGTCCGCACGGTGAATCATGAGATGCACGTCGAGATACATGCTGGTGCTTTTTCGGACGGTCTGGATCATCTGCGGACCAAAGGAGATGTTATCGACAAAAGCACCGTCCATCACGTCCAAATGCAGCCACTGCGCGCCAGCCTGCTCTGCCTTGGCGACTTCCGCGCCGACCTTTGACCAATCGGCAGCCAGAAGAGAGGGAAGAATGAGTGATGTATTGTGTGTGGGTTCAGTCATGATCCACCCAGTGATCAGGGCGGTGAAAGGATCCAAAGAGGCCTCGGCTGATTCGTTTCGCGTATTTGGATAAAAGTCGCACGGCCTGATTGCAGAATAGGCATGTCGTTTTGGGATTGGCTCTGTGTAATGCTATTGGCCATCCATGTGGGTAATTGCGTCGAGCTTTGTAGCAGCCAATACCCAGTGTAGCTATTAAGGCTGGGTGTCTGATCACCACCCCAGGTTTGCATGGCATCAGCTGTGGATGGAAGGGTCGAACCCTGAAAAGCACTGCTGGTAAGGCCTGCGGTATTTGGAGTCAAGGTTAGAGGCCATGGATTAGCCACCAGTTGATAGCCCAGACTCAGCGGACGAGCAAAAGGTGTGACGCGGACTTTACCGATCTGCAAAAAGGGCTGCGAAGGAGGTGCGACAAGAGATAAAAGAACTCCAGTACCTGATGGCAGCAATGTGGTATCTGCATTAGCCAGGCTCGAGTCCCCCACTAGCGTCCATTGTGATGCGGTGACTGACTGACGAAGCCAGTAGGTGATGTAACCCGAAGGCGCATAGAAGAGCACCTGATCGGCATTTCCCTGCCGCGCTGATGCAGTAAAACGCATTTTATCAAAGACACTGCCAATCGTGGCATGGGCTCGGATAGCGACCTGTGATCCAGCCAGTCCCGGAGGCAGAGCCGCAAGGGTGTTGTTCATAGAAGATGGCAGGATGGTGAAGGCATCATCGCTGAAAAACTGAATATCAAATCGATGTCCCGCGTAGGTGCCGTTCTTGATCTCTGCATAATAGCGTTGCGTCATATCGACCATGCCAGTGAGGGATGATTTATCATTCAGCTGGGCACGCGAGGTCGTGTTACTGGCGATGATACCTGTAAAGATGTCTCTTTGAAGAAGGTTCAATCCATAACTCTGTATCCCTGCGTTCAAGCTAAGGCTCTGCCAGCCGACTGGTGTGCTGACTGCCGTATTTCCGCCACTATGGCGAACTCGGAGCCGGACGAGTGGCCCATAAAGATGAATATTTGACCAATTAATGCGCTGAATTCCTGGACTGTCATTCACCAGCGCTGGAGCGAGCAGGAGCGGACTCCATTGCAGGAGATCCGCACTCACTTCGAGTTCATAGCTAACGTCAGTCACAGCGGAGGGTCTAAGCAGGATCGCATCCACGGCATTGTTAGGACGAGCGATCAATTGCAGGCCACTGTTGGCCAGTTGAATGGCCGTCGTAGCGGAGGAACCAAGCGCGTACTCCATCAAGTCAGGGACATCATCGCCATCTGCATTGGCTGTGCTGGGGGCACGTGCACTGGCAAGCCAAGCCGCATAGGTCACTGGGTAGGGCGGCACAGTCATGCCATTTTCATTGATGCGTAGAGCGCTCTGCGGAATAGCTGAGAATGCGACGCCGGGACCGGACCACCAGAGACGTGCGACAGCTGAGCTGCTGTCTTCATAAAACTCCATAGTCATCGTCACCGGCACATTGGCTTGGAGGGTGAGAGTTGTAGAGTCCCAGGTTTCTCCGTGATTGGTCCAGTTGCTAATGACTTGAACGCCATTTAACCAGAGGCGCACGCCATCATCACTGCGTGTGGTGATGTCGTATGAACCAGTGGTGGGGGCTACAATGCAGCCCTGCCAGCGCACGCTGAATCCATCAGCTGGCAGTTGCGGATCTGGTGCGCCAGGCCAAGTGAAATCAATGTTATTATCAATCCTAGAAAAGCGCAGGGTTTCAAAGTTTTTCCCCACATAATACGTGCCTGTGATTCCCGTCACCACCTGTGGCGGTGTATGCGTGACAGTGAGGGTATTAGAAATGGTATTTCCATTGCCTGCGGCATCTTGAGCAAGATTCGCAGGCAGATTCACCGTCACGAGTCCGGCAGCTGATGGCGTGACTGTAGCAACCCATAATGTGCCAGCAGAGGACAATGCGGTAACGCTGCCATTCGTCACGGCGAACTCACTGAACAGTAGTCCAGTCACTACCTCACTAAAGGTCACGTTGATAGTAAACGGCGCGCTAACCGCAGTCGTAGATGTAGATAGTGTCACTGCAGGCGGAGTGATATCCACGTTCAAGAAAGAGACACTTAGAGTGTTCGACACCAGATTTCCCAGAGACGTGCTATCCGTCGCTGCACTCGGTGGGACTCGCACCGTCACGATGCCGGCAGCCAGGGGAGTCACCGTGAAGCTGTAGGTCGTTCCAGTGCCCGTAAAGGCCGATACAGCGGCATTCGTCACCAAGACATCACTGAGGATAAAGTTGGTCGTTGGGCCATTAAAAACAGCTGTGACTGTAAACGGCGCACTGACTGTAGCAGCAGGCGTCGAGAGAGCCACGGTGAAAGGCATTGGTGCAGTCATCGGCTGAGAATCGATGCTTTGCACAAAGGCGACCAGATTGGTCAGGTCAGTGGTTGAAAGAGTCACACCCTGATGGGCTGCAATGGAGGCCGCAAGTGTGGCAGCACGACCGTCGTGTAAATAAGGACCCGTGGCCCAAGCGCCACGCAACGTCGGCACATCAAAGCCCGTCAAAGCAGCTCCAAGACGCTGACCACTGGAGGGAAGGATAGTTCCAACATTGGCAAAGACATTTAACGCACTGTTACTGAAGTTTACGCC
Source organism: Verrucomicrobiota bacterium (assembly GCA_026397605.1). Taxonomy (GTDB): domain Bacteria; phylum Verrucomicrobiota; class Verrucomicrobiia; order Verrucomicrobiales; family Verrucomicrobiaceae; genus Prosthecobacter. Next base: position 16,308 of record JAPLUM010000557.1, read on the forward strand.
TCCATGACAGGACGCGCAGTTCTGTGCACGAAAAACTTGCTGACCAGCAACTGCTGCAGTGCTCAAAGCTCCCGTGCTCGTGCGCATGGGGCTATTGGCTTCAGCAGTAAGCGATTTCACATAAGCTGCCAAAGCATCCAGATCAGCGCTGCGTCCTGCATTGGCCGTGCCTAAAGGTGGATTCGGCGTGCCCGCACTGATCAGTCCTGTGCCACCAGCCAGATTGCGAATCTGGCCTTCAAAATCTTGAACTTCATCAAAATTACCCGTCCAATGCAGCGTGCCATGATTACCATGCCCCTTCAGTGTAATAGTATTTCTCAACCCCTCTCCAAAGCCGGTGAGATCCCAAGTGCGCCCATCGTGGCCACCATCGTTATGACAAGTGGCACAGCTCATGTACTCCTGTAAAGCGAGACGCGGATCTTTGGCGTCATAGAAGAGCTTTTTGCCCTGCAAAACCTCTGCACTCAGTGACTCGGTGGTTACGGCATTCAGCGTGATATTGATCACAGGAGCCGTATTGCCACCCTGAATGATGCTACTGATATTATGAACCGTAATGCTACGATCCATGAAGTTATGCACATAAAGGGTAAGTCCATTGGGGGATAGTGTGACGCCCTGAGGAGCTCGGCCCGCCGGAAAGCGTAACACTTCCTGACGCGACCAGGAATCGATCACGACGATCTCACGACTAGCCTCCAAAGCCGTAAAGACGTAAATCCCCCATGGATCATAAGCTCCAGCACTTGGCATGCCTGCATTATCAATATCAATCCGTGACGGAAGATGCGCGCTCTGTGTGATCAGATCCAAACGTGAGGCAATGGCGCGAACGGTATTCTCATGATTCAGAGCCTGATTATCACGAAAGATACCGCGCTGGATATTATCGAGCTTTGATGGCACCCAAGCTGAGAGTC
>JAPLUM010000002.1 GCA_026397605.1 Verrucomicrobiota bacterium
CATTCGCCAGAATGCGAGGTTTTGCAAGAGGCTCACTTTTCTTCACTATTCACGATGTTGGAGGCGATGTGAATATTGGCAGTTGGAAGTTTTGCTCATAGTATGAAAAGCCGGTAGTGCTAGAAACGTTCTGCTTCAACCAGCGGAAATCCCAGGCTCAGCGGCTTTTGGGGGATGTGGAGGCCGGAGGCTCGAACGAAAGTTCATCATCGGCTCTGAAGATATCGAGAGCGCCTGAGTAGAAGACCGAGGCATCATCAGCACTCGAAGCCGGTGCCTTGAAATGAAAGAAACCTCCTCCTCGGCTCAGCCCAGGCACCATCCTCCCGCGGAACTTCATTGTCCGAGAGTGTTGAGTCTTGCCTTCGCCGCCTTCCAGCAGCTTGAAACTACCGGTGAAAAATCCCGTGGGTGCATAGATGTCGAGCTTGAAGCTGCGAGGGTCTGGCTTCGGAAACACCGCCTGATGATCTGGCTTGAGATCGAAGGGAATGTTTTCCCGGGGGATGAAATTGGCGAAGGCACTGCCGCCATTCAACCGCACGAAAGTTTCTGTTCCTGGCAGGCGGGAAGGCAGCAGCGGGCCGGCATCTGGCTGGAAGAACAGCTCACCCGTGACAGACAGCGGCCACTCCTTTACCCTTCCGGCCACCCATCCCTTGCCTTGGACGGGCAGGCGCTGCCAAGTCAGGTTACCTTGCAAAACGGGCTCGTCCGAGATGTACCAGGGGACGCCCACCATGTCCAGCCTGCCCTGCAAGTTTTCGCCATTCTTCTGGAGCGGGTGGTAAAAGATCACCGAGAAAGGCTGTCCAGACACCACGGGCATTGAGCCCATGATTCCGCTACCGTCCGGCAGCGTGCCGATGACGTTCATCCTTTGAAGCCTTTGTGCGGGCACGGCGGTCATGAACCCATGGCCGAGCACATATCCATCCTCGATCTCACCGGTCTGGAGGACATTGGTCTGGAGGAGGGCCGTGATGCGCCCCAGACCTGCCGGCCTCAGCACATCTGCTGAGTCTGGTGTTCTGGGGCTCAAGAGATTGCCGTAAAGTTCCCATCTTGCGGCGTCTTCACCCAAGGGCTGGGTGAACTCGACTTCAAATGAGACCGTGAGAAAGGGATTGTCTGTGTAGCCCTGCAGGACGCAGGCGAAAAGTTTGACGCCCGCGGGAGGCGTGAGCACCACCCGGCTTTGGAAGAACTCGCCATCCCAGCGCAGGGCGCCTGCCAAAGGCCAGCGACGATGCCCCAGCCGCAGCGAACCTGAGAAGACACCCTGTGCGGAGGTCTGGACTTCGATCAGGCCTGCTGAAAAACCACGGACGGGAATTTCACCAAAGCCGCCCACCACTTCGCCGGCCCACAGACCAGGAACGACCCCAGGCGCTGGCTTTTTGGGATCACGGACGAAAACCCAGCTTTGTGAGGTGTCGGTGACGTGTCCCGCAGCATTTAGCAGTTTCCACTGCAGCCGGTAGTTCCCGGCCTTGGTGGGTGCTCCATTCAGCCTTCCATCCATGGAGGTGACTCCAGGCGGCATTCCGGAGACCAGGATCATCCCGGTATCGACATAAAGGTTGGGCTGCCCGATCTCCGCGCCCACAGTGGCATCAACATCCTCGGGACCAGCGTAAAAGCGGGGCGTCGCGCCGTAAAAGCTGTAATCAAAACCAAAGCTCCCAAGCTGTATGTCTGACTCACCCACCCCGGCCATGCAGTAGATCGTATCGGGAAGCATGAAGTAGGAGAGTAGGCGCAGGCGGGCGGTTTGAGTGCCACGCGCCCACCAAGTTTCCTTGAGCACCTTTGGCTGGCGGAACCGTTCTTGAGCCATCCAGAAGATGCGATCCACAGGCCCCCAAAATCGTGGCGGCAGCATTAAGGAATGGCTGGAGAAGATGACATTCTTTTCCTCCTGGCTCTCCACAATCACCACAGGTGTTTTCCGACTGATTCCCGAGTTGCCTTCAGCGTCCGCGACACGTGCCTGGTAGTGGCCGGCATCCTTGGGGCGGGCCTCAGGGATCTCCAGCGTGAAACCGGTCTGCCCGGGAATAATCCTCCCGTT
>JAPLUM010000701.1 GCA_026397605.1 Verrucomicrobiota bacterium
CAGGCTCCCGCCGCAGCACCACGAATCTCTACACGAATGCAGCTGGGGCGGGAGCGGTCATGAATAGTCAAGTCCTGGCACCTGTTGGCAATTCCGTACCGCACAATAACATGCCACCTTACATGACGGTGAGCTTCTGCATCGCGCTCCAGGGGATTTTTCCAGTTCGTAACTAACCTAGCCTGAGTCATCCAGGCTAACTTGTCGGCCCTTCTTCCTAGATATGCCATCTCCTGCGGCCCAGCTCTATCAGCACAGCTTTGAGCTGATCAGCATCCATGAGGCGCTGCTGCAGGATGCTCCCAGGAACCGTGCTTTTTATCAGGCACTGTCCCAGCAGGTGAAGGCAGGCTCTAGCGTCCTCGACATCGGCTCAGGCACCGGTCTCTGGGCCATCCTGGCAGCAAAGCTGGGGGCGGCCCGCGTCGTCGCCATTGAAAAAGACAGCCTCATGTGCGGCATCATCCGCCGACTAGCCCAGGAAAATGGCGTGGCAGATCGCGTCACTGTCATGGAGGGCCTGTCCAGCGCTGTCGATCTCGGGGGTGAAACCTTTGATATCGTCCTCTCTGAGACCGTCGGGCACCTGATTTATGATGAAGACATCGTCGAGGTGATGATGGACGCCCGCAGCCGCTTCCTGAAGCCTGCTGGCGTGCTCATCCCCCAGAGTGTGACCCTGTTTGCCGCCCCGGTGAATCTCGGTGAGGTCGCCCAAGATTACCCGCATGGGCTTCAGGCCAGCTTTGGCAGCTTTCAGGCCCTGGCGCTGCATCGGCCCCTAGCTTATCTGGATAAAAGCCGTTTCACCTGGCTGGGGCAGAAGGTGGAGCTAGCGCAGACCGATCTACGCACCTGCACCGGTCGGCCAGATTTGACCCAGCTCAGCGCGACCTGGACCTTGGCTGATACCACCGCGCTGGATGGCGTGGCCGTCTGGGCAGAGATGCAGCTCAGTGACGACCTGACCCTCAGCACGCTGGATACCCCATCCTGGTCTGTCACCGTCTATCGTCTAGCCCCATTCACCGCCGCAGCTGGTCAGCTGGATTACAAACTAGAAATCCTGCCAGAGACCAATGCCTGGACCGGCACCCTCGGTGGTCAAAGCCAGCGCCTGTCACCCGCCATCGCCGCCACCCAGATGGTCATGCAGTCCCGTGTCGCGCTGGAGCATCTACCGCACCTGCTTCAGTCTTCATCCTTCCCTGTTCAGCCTTCATCCTTTAGCCTTCATCCTTCCACCGGGAGTGCCGCATGAGCCAGCTGCCTGCCATTACCTTACGGCCCGCGACAGAGGCCGACATCCCGCTGCTCTTCCACATTTATGCTGGCACGCGTGAGGCGGAGCTGGCCATGTTGCCCTGGACCCCTGAGCAGAAGCATGAGTTCCTGGTCATGCAGTTTCAGTGTCAGCACACCGACTACCATCAAAACTACGCCGATGCCGCCTTTGACGTGGTGGAGTGCGCTGGGCAGCCCGTGGGCCGCCTGTATCTGCACCGGCGGGCGGAGTCCCATCACATCATCGACATCGCCATCCTGCCAGAGCACCGGGGCGCAGGCATCGGCACCCGACTTCTCACCGACGTGATCGCCGAGGCCGACCGTGCGGGAAAATGTGTCGCTATACATGTTGAAAAGCACAATCCTGCCCTTAGGCTTTACCAGCGGCTCGGTTTCGTCGAACAGGGCGACAGCGACTTTCATTTCCTCATGGAGCATCCGCCCCAAATCCCAGCTCAAACACAGACCTCATGAAATCACGCCGCCAATTCATCCAGCGCTGTTCCAGCGCCCTGCTCGGAGCCAGCCTTCTGCCAGCCATCGGCCTACCTGCCGCAGCACCAGCATCGCTCACCTACAGCGCCTTTGCGCCGTTGTTGGAGAGCACCTTTCAGCTTATCGCCCCCAGTGGCACCATGATCCCCGTCGTGCTTGGCCATGCTGCCCTGCACGCCAAGCCCAACGCCGCGGTGACTGACGAGCTTAACTTCACCCTGAAGTTCACCAGTCAACAAGCCGAAGGCCTAGGCGATGGCATTCACAGCTTCCGCCACGCGCAGTTAGGCACCGTGCAGATGTTCGTCGTCGAGACCACCGCCCCTAACAGCGACGCGAAAAACTACCTCGCTACCTTCCAGGGCCTGCCCACTGGGAGATTCGCTTAGTTGAAGCCCGATTTTGAATAAGGAAGGCCCGCAGTGAGAGTGTTGCGGGCTTTCCGGCTTTCAAGGAGCCGTTTGCAATCGCTGAAGGGCGCTACGCGCCGTTTGCAGTTGTTTGCGGTGGTTGGTTGGATCCCAAACCATTGCAAACCATCGCCAACAACTGCAAACCACAGCAAACGGCTCCCGTGGTTGGGCGGCGTCACCAGTCGAAGAGATCTTATTCTCACCGCAGACCTCTTCGGCGAATGACCTTTAGGGAATGCAGACTAGAAAGTCCGCAACACGCTCGGGAACCGCGTTGCCGCAGTTGCTTCCGCCAGTGCGTGGTACGGTGGGTATGGGAAAGAATGACGAACGAATGACGAATAGAGCCAAGCCAATCAGCCTGGAATCGTCATTCGTCATTCGTGCTTACTCATTCGTCATTCCTCCTCCATCATGCCACCACGATCTGTGCCTCTGGCCCGCTTGGGGCTTCTAGGCTGCCGTTGAGGGAGATGATTTTGACGCGCAGCTCGGAGCCGGGAGTGAGGTTTTTCAGCACGTATTCGGTCACGTTGCCGCTTTTATCCAGCTCACGCCAGTCGCTGTCCACTCCGGTGATTTGGATGAGGATGCGGTTATCGTCACTGCGGATGCCGCGCACCCACTCTGCCAGCACACGCTTGTCACCGGCGCGGCTGAGTGTCAGGGCGCTGGCTGGCTCTGGGGCGCGGGGATTGTTGGGGATGTTGAAGCCAAAGATCTCCCAGCGGCTGTCATCGGGTGGGAGCAGCAGCGTCAGTTCATCCACCAGGGCGATGAGGCGGGCACGCAGGGCATCTGCGGCGGCGTCACTTAGGTCTTTGGCTTTGGCCTGCTCGCGTGTGGCGGTGTTGGCGGCAGCTAGCAGATCTCGCAGCTCGCTATGCAGGGTCTGGGCGCGGCTGCTGGTGATCTCCGGCTGCGGACTTCCGCCCGGCACCTGAAAGGTGGGATTTTGGGCTAGGAAGACGGAGATGGCGCTGTTGCTGGCGTAGCGCTCAGGTTGGGTGTTCGGCACGGCGGTGGAGCCTGTTTCCGTGTAGCCAGCCAGCACCCATTGTGGGGACCAGCTGGGACCCAGCAGCAGTGGCTTTTTCAGGATGTCACGCGCATCGGTTAAAAAGACGCGCACTTCCTCATCCTTGTCCGTCACGGCTTTTTCGGCTTGGGCTGTGATCAGCTTGGTCTGGTCATACAGGTAGATCAGGCCTAGCGTGCTCGGAACAGCAGTGGGATTACCTTTCAGCTCTTGCAGCAGCTGGGTTAGATCCGTTTGGCGTGTCTGTTTGAGTTTGACCTCGTCTTGGATCTGGGCGCAGCCGCTCGCGGCGCCTTCTCCTACTGCGAGGAGGACTTTGAGGTTTCGTGTAATGGGGTTATTGCTCATGTTCTTTTTTCCTTTCTTGGGGCTTGTTGCGTTTGTTATAGTTTCGTTATCGGGATTGGTTTCCACATAGCCGGGATCGCCTTTTTCCAAAATATAACTAGGGTCTGACCATCGTAAATTTGGGTCATCATACTTGATTCCTGAGTCCCATCTGGCGATCTTCATAGGTTTTTAGGGTCGGGGTTGTAAGTTGGGCGTTAAAGGCTTATCCTTTTTGGGCTGTGTCGCTGGTGCGATGGGGTAGGCCGGGCAAGCTCTGAGGCTTTGCACCCGGTGCGAAGGGGTAGAACGGGCAAGTTCTGATGCCTTGCACGTGGTGCGGTGGGGTAGAGCGGGCAAGCTTTGGTGTCTTGCACCTGGCGCGACGGGGTAGGCCGGACAAGCTTTGGTGTCTTGCACCTGGCGCGACGGGGTAGAGCGGGCAAGCTCTGATGTCTTGCACTTGGTGCAATGCGCTAAAAAACGATTTTCTGAGGCTTCGCAGCTGGTGCGATGCATGAGAAAAGGGGATTTTAACGGCCCGCCGGAGAATGGACTCTCCCTACGAGTGGCGTTACTGCCTGCCCGTGAAGGAAAGAAATGAAATGGATTCATCAGCAAGCCCTCCGCTCAGATTTACCGAGCTAATTTCCGCAGGTTTTATCAAAAATGGCTCAGCATGTCTAACTTAAAATGATTGGAGGTGAAATAATTGGAGATTTCAAAAAACTAGCCTCTTTGATCCTTCCTGCCTTCCTGCCTTCCTGCCTTCCTGCTTTCCTCATGACCTCCGGTTGGGTGCATCGCCGGATTGATGTAGGTTGGGAATGGTTGGCGTGAAATCGCTTCTTTCCACCCAAGACAGCGCCGCCAGCCTTCCCGACTTTCTGTGAAGGTCCGGTGATCCACAGGCCTCCGGCACACCAAAGCCAGTCGGGAAGATTGGCGACTAGATCGACCGTGCCAACGACATCTCCTCCGCCAACCATTCCCAACCTACGGCTGTCTGGCTACATCTTTCCGGCGACGCGCCCGCTCCGGTTTAGGTTCTGGATCGGAGGTTTCGCAAGAGGCATGATTTCAGTCTTAAGTCCTACCTAGCGCTTCCTCGGAGCGGGTTACTGTGATTAAAATGTCACAATCCAACAAAAAGGTTGATCCTGATTGGTCATTTAGCTTATATCCTGCTTTG
>JAPLUM010000038.1 GCA_026397605.1 Verrucomicrobiota bacterium
AAGCTGGCCGCTGCGCCAGTGGATGGAATGGCCAATACAGAGCTGATTCGCTTTATCTCGGAAGCCTTGCACTGCGCTAAAAGCCAGGTTCTGCTCCTCAGAGGTGAGGGCAGTCGCCAAAAAGTGCTGGAGGTCCCAGAATCTGCACTCGGGCATTTGCCTGTTCGATGATTTCTTTCTTCATTTGACGCAGCCTGACGCGAGGGCTAGAAACTTGCCCCGAACACTTTCACACTTCCTCGGTCTAAGCAGTCCTTATGCAAATCGCTCGTCCCTTGTTTCGCCTCACACTGGCTCTCAGCCTTTTTTCACTCATCCAATCAGCATCGGCTGCCCCGCTGCCTGCCGATCATCCGTGCTCGGCATTGGTGAAAAAGTATCTCACGAGTGTGGTTCAGCAGGATTGGAAGACTGCGTCCGTTTTATTGCTGCCATCTTCACTGGATCGTAAACAAAAAGAAACCGTCTCTGTCATCAAGACAGCGCCGACCATGACGGAGGAAGCCCAGATGCTCGAGCGTTTCGGTGCCAAAGAAATTCGTGACCTCGAAAAACTCACGCCACAGGAATTCTACATGCTGGACCGTGACGCATGGCATAAGCGTATCAACGCCGCAGCAGACGTCACCAAACGCAAGCAGGAGACGCTGAAAATCGACGTTCTCGGCCTAGTGGAAGAAAAAGACAAAGGCTATGTGCATGCGACTGTGCGCACTTCTCAGGAGACGCTTACAGATCGTATTGAAGAGCTCTTTTTGATCTCTTTTGTCAAAGAAGGCGACAAGTGGCTCATCTGGCCAGAGATGAAGGATCGCCCGATCATCACGCCATTAGATGGCAAAACGCCAGCTGAAGAGAAAAAGTAATCTTTAGTAGCTCACTTTTTTTCCAGAGGCAGGATGTATTCATCCTGCCTTTTTCGTTTTGATCGCTATGCTCGTGAGTGCGCAAAGTGAGCCGCTTCATCCGCTGACTCTGATCACAGATAGAATCCAAGGTTGCCCATGGTGAAAGCGGTGCTAAGTGAGGGTTCCACTATGTACCGTGAAATGGGTTTCAGAATGCTTCTAAAATATCTAACCGTCGTTTTTATCCTTGGCTCGACATGCTCGGTCTTGGCACAGTCCTCAGTCATTGTGGTGGATAGCTTTAATCGAAAGGTTCATGTAGCTGGCAATGCCAATTCTCGTTCTGCCGTGGGTGGTCTGGCCAAGGTTGCTGCGGGAATGGTCGCTCTAGACTGGTCACAGGCATCCAAACTTGGTGTTAATATTCTGGCCCCCGTGCCTGCTTATGCCGCATCAATGGCTGGCGCTAACACTCTAGGCCTGCAAGCTGGGGATAAGCTCACCATTCGTGATCTGATCTATGCCACCATGATGGGCAGTGATGATATTGCAGCGATCACATTAGCCGATTTTGTCGGCCGTGATCATTTGTATCGTCTAGGCCGTCAGGGTGATCCGCAGGTCGAGTTTGTCAGGCAGATGAATCAGCTAGCGCTTCGTGAAGGGGCTACTGCGACTCGTTTTGTGAATCCGCATGGTTTTGAAAACACCCGATCAGCTGCTTATTCTACCGCAGCTGATATCGCTCGCTTGACCCTCTATGCTGTATCTCGCCCAGCCATGCGGTTTTACACGAATCAGCGCTCGCGAAACATCGCCATCTATCGTGCGGGCGGTCAGGTGGCTGTGCCAGTGACTAACACTAATCTCCTTCTTGGCGTATCAAACATTGATGGTGTCAAAGCTGCTAGTACACCGCGTTCAGGAGGTTGTGTAGCCCTCTCCGCAGAACGACCGTCCTCAGTTCTTCAGCAGGCTGATGGTAGTAGTCTCGTTTATCGCCATCGTCTCGTCGTCGTGGTCATTGGTTCATCAAATCCGTTCGGTGAGGCGCAGGCTCTCATTGCGCAAGGCTGGAATGCCTATGATCGCTGGGTCGCTGCCGGTCGGCCGATCACGGATAAAAAACAGCTGCTCAATCACTATTGATTGCCCAGAGCCTCATGATCATCGTTTTAATTTAGTTTAACCAACATCCATTACACACATGCGCATCGGTATCTTGAATAGTGGCGGAGATTGTCCCGGACTTAATGCAGTGATTCACGGCGCTGTCGGCGCGGCTCACACTCTGGGGTGGGAAGTGATCGGTTTCAGAGATGGATTTGAAGGATTGCTGCCGCCCGGAGATTACATGCTGCTAGATCCATCCCGCACCGTGGGGATCACCAAGCTCGGCGGTACGATTCTGGGCACTACGAATAAAGGTCATTTCGTGGCCAAAATCGGTGAAGGTAATGTCTCCGAAGTACCCAAAGAGATCGTCGAAAAAGCCAAGACGACCCTCAAGCATCTGGAGATCGGCGCACTCATCGTCGTCGGTGGAGACGGCTCACTGACCACGGGCCTGCAGCTTTTTAACATGGGGGTGCCTGTCATCGGCGTGCCAAAGACTATTGATAACGATATCCAGGCCACAGCCATGACCTTTGGCTTCGACTCAGCGGTCGCGACCGTGGTTGATGCCTTAGATCGTCTGCATACCACGGCTGAAAGTCATAAACGAGTCATTGTGCTTGAAGTTATGGGTCGTCACGCAGGCTGGATTGCCCTCTATGGTGGCATGGCTGGTGGTGCAGATGTCATTTTACTGCCTGAGATTCCTTTTAACATGCAACATGTGGCGGAATCGATCCGGCTGCGAGATGCCCGCGGTATGCATAGCACACTCGTCGTCGTCGCTGAAGGTGCCCGTATGGAAACCGGTGAACTGCTGAAGAAAGAAAACGTCGGCGGCGCCGGTGAAGATCGGCTCGGCGGCATCGGTGAGCATGTCGCCAAGAAAATCGAAGCGATGACGGGAAAAGAAACCCGCTCCTGCACTTTGGGGCATCTTCAGCGTGGTGGTGCCCCAACAGCTCTAGATCGCATCCTTGGCGTTCGATTTGGTGCTATGGCTGTCAGCTTGATCGAGCAGGGTAAATTTGGCCGCATGGTCAGCTATCAGCAATACCAAGTCGGTGACGTCAGCATTGAAGAAGCCGTTAATCAGCTCCGCGTAGTCCAACCAGATAGTGAGAGTGTCCGTGCAGGCCGCAGCATTGGCATCTGTTTTGGAGATGCTGTTTCGAGAGCTTAAGTTGAATCGAAATCTTCAGAAGGGATGATCGGGCTCATTGGGACTTGGCATACCTTCCTATTTTTGGCAGGCTAAGCGTAAATCCTGATGATTCTTCGAGCCCAAAATCTGACCAAAAAGTTCCCTGGAGTCACCGCTCTGAGCAACGTATCTTTTGATCTAGCGCAGGGTGAGATTCATGCGCTTTGTGGTGAAAACGGGGCAGGGAAGAGCACCCTCATTAAACTGTTATCCGGCATTCACCCCCATGGCAGCTATGACGGCCGCTTTGAGGTCTCTGGTGCAGAAGCTGTGCTGCAGGGTATCGCCGATGCTGCCCAAGTCGGGATTTCAGTCATCTATCAGGAGCTAGCTCTGGTGGATGAGATGACGGTGGCTGAAAACATCTATCTGGGCTGTGAGCCACGGCGCTTTGGAGGTTTTGTTGATTGGGCTAAAATGCATCGTGATGCCAAGGCTCTTCTGGATCGCTTTCAGGTGAATCTGGATTCAGAACCGCTCGTTCGCGACTTGGGGGTTGGGCAGAAGCAACTTGTCGAAATCGTGAAGGCTCTGGGTAAGGACTCCAAGGTTCTCATTTTAGATGAACCCACGGCAGCACTTGCGGAACATGAGGTACAGATCCTTTTAGAGATTCTCCGTGATTTACGTCGGCGCGGTATCGCTTGCATTTACATTTCCCATAAGCTCGAGGAAGTTTTTGCCATCGCGGATCGGATCACTGTGCTCAGAGATGGAAAATCGATCACGACATTGAGCGTATCAGAAACGTCCAAGGATGAGGTCATCGCGAAAATGGTCGGGCGTGAGTTGGGCGATTTATTTCCTCGACGAGCTAGCACAGCCGGTGAGGTCCTTTTAGAGGTCAGTGATCTGTCTGTGGCCAATGATATGGGGCATAGACGTCTGCACTCGATTTCGTTTCGTTTGCGTGCCGGGGAGGTGCTCGGCATCGGTGGCTTGATGGGCGCAGGCAGGACGGAGCTGCTCATGCATCTCTATGGGGCTTGGGGCAGTCGCCAGTCGGGAAAAGTGCATCTCATCGGCCGAGAGTTGCCAAGCGGAAGTCCCGCTGAAACATTACGCGCAGGACTTGCCTTAGTCAGTGAAGACCGTCGCAGGTATGGGTTGGTCTTGGAGGAACAGATTGGCTTTAACCTCAGTCTCTCCAGTTTACCAGAGGTCACCGATAAAGGTTTCATCAATCTAGGTGCTGAGCATCGGCGAAGCCGACAGATCTATGATCATCTGAAAGTGAAAGCCACGGGCTTAGATGCCACCGTGGGTCGTTTGTCCGGTGGCAATCAGCAGAAGGTCGTCATCGGAAAGGCTCTGCTCACAGGGCCGCAAGTCGTGATGCTGGATGAGCCGACACGGGGCATTGATGTGGGGGCCAAGATTGAGATCTATGAAATGATCAATCAACTCACCGCTGAAGGAAAAGCCGTATTACTCGTTTCGAGTGAGTTGCCAGAGCTGATTGGCATGAGTGACCGCATCCTCATGCTGCGGGAGGGCCAGATCGGTGGAAGCTTTCATCGTGGAGACGCCACGCAAAAAAAACTCATGCAGGCAGCCATGGCATCTGTCTGAAGCGGGCAATCAAAAAGCGCTCTCAGCCGAAGCTGGGAGCGCCTGATGAAATGACCGAAGGATTATTTCTTCAAGAGATCGCGAATCTCTGTCAGCAGGACGATGTCTGCGGCAGGTGCTGGCGGTGGCGCCGCGGCCTCTTCTTTCTTCATCATCACCATGAGCTTATTAGCAGGCTTCACAATGATGAAAAAGACCACTGCAGCTGTGATGAGGAAGCCGATGACTGCACCAAAGATGGAGCCTATATCAAACTCAACAAAAGGCACCACTTTGGTAACTTCTTCTTGAACCTTTTCAGTTCCCTTTATGACGGTTTCCATCACTTTGACCGATTTTTCTCCGAGTGGAATTTTCCAGTCAGGGGTCGCGCCGCCGCCGAACATGCCGAGCAAAGGCTCAACAATACCTTTGGTGAAGGCTGTAACAATGGTTCCAAATGCAGCACCAATGATGACACCCGTGGAAAGGTCAACGACATTGCCTTTGAGGATGAATTTTTTGAACTCGTTAAGCATGATGAGATGTAGCTAGTGGTTATTTTTTCTGATCGAAATCGATGCGTATAGGACGCATGATTCCTGCTGAGCTAAGGCCAAGATTGGCAGGGTTAGTTTCTACACGCATTCGCCTTGTCACGTCCAGAAGATATTTATCAACGGTGACTCTTAGCGAATGATCGCCCTTTTCGTAAACAGGGGTTTCAGAATGGCGTGAGGTCTTGTGAAAGGCGCTTTGAGAGGGGCTGTAGAGAGCTGCACAGCCGAGGCTTATATCGATTAAACTAGAATCAGCCATTCCTGTTAAATGACTGACCGCGACATAACAGCCAAGTTCTACCGAGCGTGCCGAGGCGCAGCGGTTGACACGCTCGACTCCGAGTAAAGTTTCCGTTGCACTTGGGCAGAGAATCAGATCTACCTCGGCATCCCGCAGTCTGGCTGAAAGCTCAGGAATTTCGATATCCAAGCAAATGATCACAGCGATACGATAGCCTCTGAAATTCCAAATCCGTAGCGTGTCTCCCTGCTCAAAGGCGCTTTCCCAAGGTGTGAGGTGAAGCTTGTCTTGATAAAAAAAACTGCCATTTGAGAAGATGGGTGCTCGATTTCGGATGGCTCCAAATTCAGTGAGCGTGGGCACGGTGCCGAGGACTACGGTTTTTTGACTGCGTGAGAGCTGCTTTTGGAGTTCTGGGAAAAGTTGGTTCCAGAAGACATCGGCAATGATCTGCAGAGGCTCTTTATGATGTGTTGCAACCAGTGGCTCCAACCCCATCCAGGTGAACTCAGGCAGCAGCACAAGATCTGCGCCAGAGTCCCAAGAGCAGTGTATGCGTTCGACTATGTCAGAAGCAAAAAGGGAGGTGCTAGAGCATCTGGTTCCAGGATCAAAAGTGAGTAGGTCGATCGTGATGTCTTTCTTCTCAATCATAAAGGCTAGCGGCTGAGTTCTTTAATCCAGAAGGTCAATGTCTTGGCCGTTTCCTCAGTTTGGTTCACTTCTTTCCATGAAAAAGTCGCCTTCAGATCAGGGCGCATAACATAGCCTTGAGCTTGCCAAAAGCTATCGAGGTCACGAAATCCTGGCGGACGCAGAGGATGATTATTGGGGCGATCCAC
>JAPLUM010000530.1 GCA_026397605.1 Verrucomicrobiota bacterium
GAAGCTCAGTGTGGCCACGGGACATGATCTGCACCTGGGCTTGGAACCGGAGCCTCTGGGGCTTTTTGAGACCAGTGGTGAAACACTCAAATTCTTTGGTCTCTACTTTGATCGCCATCCGCAGGATAAGGACTTTTTTAAATTCGTCGGTCTGAACTACGACACATGCCATCTGGCCATCGAGTATGAGACGCCGAAGCGGGCTTTATCTCGGATCACGGGTGCAGGCATTCGTCTGAGTAAGCTGCATTTCAGCTCAGCTTTGAAACTGAGTCCGACACCTGAGATGGTGGAAAAGCTGCGTGCTTTTGATGAGCCTGTTTATTTCCATCAGGTGGTGGCCAGCTACGGCCCCACGGAGCCGCTTCGTCGTTTCAAGGATCTGCCAGATGCCTTGGCCTTTGCGCAGACGAATCCAAAGGACTTGGGAGAAGAGTGGAGAGTCCATTTTCATATCCCCCTTCATGCCGAGCCTGTGGATGGCTTTGAAAGCACTCGTGACCACATTCAGGGCGCTATGGATTGGCTTTCTCAGAATCCGACCAAGTGCCAGCACATCGAGATGGAGACCTACACCTGGGAAGTCTTGCCGCCTGAGATGAGGGCAGGGGATGTGGTGGATCAGCTGGTCAAGGAATACGACTGGACACTGGCTGAGCTGCGGGAGCGTGGGCTGGTGTGATCTTAGTCTTCAGTTTCGGCCCATTGTCTTTTTTTGCCATGCGGTGTATGACCTCCGCCATCTCTCTATGAAAACCATCCTCTGCTTTGGCGATTCAAACACTTGGGGTTTTGACCCTGCAAGCATCACGAGTGCGCACCCGTGCAGACATCCGTTGGATGTTCGTTGGACTGGACGCTTAGCGACTGAGCTCGGAGCTGATTTCCGAGTCATCGAGGAAGGTCAAAATGGACGCACAACGGTGCATGATGATCCTTTGAACGTGTGCAGAAATGGCCGGGATTATCTGCCGGCATGTTTAGAGAGTCATAAGCCCATCGATATCGCCGTGCTCATGCTGGGCACCAATGATCTGAAGAGTTTTTATAACTTGCCTCCAGGTGAGATTGCCAATGGCGCTGCCATTTTGGCAAAGATGATTCTAGCCAGCGATGCAGGGCCACGCAATCAAGCACCCCAACTCCTGCTTGTCTGCCCACCCCAGATCGGTGACCTCTCTCATCTGCCGGATTTGGAGGCCAAGATTCCCAATGGCATCCTGCGCAGTCAGCAGTTTCCGCGTTATTATCAGGCAATTGCTGCTGCGCTGGGTTGTGCGTATTTGAATAGCCAAGAGATCGTGCAAACAAGCCCTGTAGATGGCATACACCTGGATGCCTCAGAACATACCAAACTTGGTTCAGCCATCGCAGTTAAAATTCGTCAAATGGTCGGCTGAAATTCTTGAGTTTGGAATCCGATCTCTGTGAACATTGCAGTTGCATGGAGGTGTCTGTGTGACATAGCCTTGGTTAACAGTCATGGATGCAAACACAAAGATTTCAGACTCGCCGACCACTGATGACTCCGTGGTGACAAAAGGCTTCACTCAGATCGCACTTGGGGCGGCTGCAGGGGCCTTTGTGGCGATGCGCATGAATCGCAGTGCACTGCTCCTCACGGCTGGTTTAGCCTATGCCTACTGGAAAAAAAGTCAGTCTGGTTCTTCTGGCAGTTCTTGTCCTGAATCGGTGGTTGATGAGGATTTATCCCAGGAGGAATCTACGGAAGAGTCTTTTAGCGAACTTGCAGCTGTGTGGCAGGCCCCCGAAGCACCGGCTCAAACGCCTTTTCAATGGACAACACGGACTACTGAGCCTGAGCCGAACTTGTTGCCCAGTTCCTCCCTGCAGCCTTTTTTCACTCCACCAGTTGCTATGGTGGAGCCGGAAGCTGAACCTGATGTAGCCTCGGAAACTGTGCCTGCGCCAGTCGAAAGTGCCTGGGCAGACTTTCGTGCAGCCATTGTGCCTGCGATCACGGCTCCCTTGGAAGTAGCGGCTCCATTGGAAGAAAAAGCAGAGCCTTCAGTGTCATCGAGTGAAAACTCCCTGGTGACTGAAGAGGAAACGACCATAGAGCCTCCTATTTCTGCCGCACCGCCAATGGGGGACATGGAGGTGTGTCTGCCTTCCGATCCCATGGTTTTACCAACCATGGATGAAACCGCGGTTCTGCCCGGCGATATGCTTATGATTGAGCAAGTCGAGCATGTCGAAGAAGAGGCCCCGCAAAGCTTGTTTTTTGAAGCACCTGCAGAGTTGCCTCAGACTCCGCAGTCCCTTCGGTTGACTGAAACACTCATTGTGCCCAAGCCAATCACGCAGCCACTCGTCTCAGAGCCAGCGCCCAAGGAAATGAGTCTCTCAGCACCCGTGATGGTGCCCAGAGATTTAAGGGCACGGAAGTCGTTCTTTGATTGGCTGCGCGGTTAGTTCACCCAGATCTATCGACACTTATGGATGCAACGTTCTTCATCTGGCTCGCCGGTTCGGCGATTACGCTTCTCGTGATTTGGAAGGCCTTTGCCCATACCACAGTCAGGCATCGTCATTCGCGGGGAATGAGTCGTCAGTCATCGTCTCTTTCATCTCATGATGCCATGAATTGTCTGCCCATGGCTGACGCTGGATTCCAGTCCTACGACACACCCATCCAGCCGCAGCCTGAATCAATCTCTTCCTGGGAATCTTCATCCCCACCCGAGGTCAATTCGCACTTTGATTCAGGAAGCAGTTTCTCTGATATCGGCGGCGGCTTCTCCGATAGTGGTGGAGGCGGCTGCGGAGGTGGAGGCGGGGATTAAAGAACAACTAAAAACGCCTGCGCAAACCAGAGATCGTCAGTGCCATGCCAGCAAGCGCGTGACAGAGAAGGGCGATCATAGCACCCGAAGGTGTGGCAAACCAGGTGCGGACTAACTTTGTCAGGGGCTCAAAGACGACTGTATGGTGTAAAGTATCCACACTGCCAGACCAGCCGTAATAAGCCGTTATCAATGGTTGTAAAATGCCGCCAAGGAGTCTCGGAAATCCGAGCAAAGCACCGCAAAGGAGCACATTGATGACGAGAAGCATCCAGGCATGGTTTTGGGCGCGCGCGGCGCTGGAGGATCTCGCTGAAAGGCCGAGGCAGATGCTGGTAAAGGCAATGCCGGTAAGCATCAGCAGAAGTAATCTGGCGGAACCATTTCCTGGTAAGCTGCCGCCTGTAAGGGATAGAAATAGACCAAGTGTCAGGCCCTGTGCCAGCACGATGGGAATCAGGAAGCCCAGTTTGCCAATCAGATAGGCGGAGGTCCTCAGCCCACCGAGGCGCTCACGCTCGAAGAGGGGTCTTTCTCCTGCGATCTCGCGCGCTCCATTGCGCACGCTCATGATGAGCATGAGCAGGATCTGGATGAATAGGGTCATCGAGCAGGTGTAGGCAGCAGGCCAGAGATCTTCAGGCGTGATGCTCTCATTTTTTATCGAGGAGAGGAACACGGTGTTCGGCGCCAGTAGCAGCATCGCTAAAAGCGGAGAAAGAATGAGCATGCCGAGATGCTGCGTCCATTCCTGTTGATTCCGGCGCAGCAGCGTCCAACGCCGCTTCATGAGATGGCCTGCCTGGGTCAGGGTGGAGGGCAGGGCAGGGGCTGCTGGATAGACGATTTCTTCAGCCGGTTTGTCCTGGCTTTTCTTTGGCTCGATTGGCTGAGTGGGTGCATCAGCGTCGATGCTTTCCTCTTCTGGACGTTCCTCCTGAGATTTCCCAAGATCGCCCAATTTAAAGGCTTCATAGTAAGACTCGCGGTGGCGTGACCAGGAGTCGCCCCAGCGATCAGCCGGACGTTTGGCCAGGCGTGGGTAGAGTTCTTCGATCGTGATGATGCTAAAGTAGTGAGCCACGGCACGTGCAGGACCATGAAAGCAAACGTATCCCTCATGCAGGATGACGACAGTGTCGTAAGAGCTGATGTTGCCTAAAGTCTGCGTGGCATGGATCACGACGCGACCCACCTGATCAGAGACCACAAATTTGAGCAATGCGGTCAACTCCTGTTCCGACTTTACATCCAGTCCATCCGTGAATCCATCACAGAGTACTAGGGGGGCATCACTGACAAGAGCTAGCGCCAGTTTAAGCCGCCGTTTTTGCGGGAGAGAAAGCTGGGCGACACGATGTGGGGCGACGGTCTCTAGTCCTACCCCGACGAGAATGTGGGATGATCGACTGACGCGCTCCTCGGCTGTCTGATCGGCCACACGCAGTAACAGAGCGCTCATGATGGTTTCTCGAACCGTCAGTAACTCGTTGAGGCAGTCGTCGTTCGCCGGCACATGGCCGATGCTGTTGGCCTGTGGTGGG
>JAPLUM010000302.1 GCA_026397605.1 Verrucomicrobiota bacterium
TGTGAGGATTCGTTCGTAGGGCCGGGGGAGATGCTAGTGACCAGAGCAGTGTTAGACTGGGCACCGGCATTGGCTGCGATGGTGTGGATGGGAGGCACCGGTCCTTCCGAGGTGTAAAGCTGACCGCTATTGGCACCCGCTACCAGCTTGCTGCCGTCGGCAGAAGAGGCCACGCAGGCCCAGTCACGGTTGCTTTCGCGTGCGGTCCAAGTGACTCCAAAGTCGGTGGAGGTATAAATCTGTCCGTTGGAAACTGCGGCGGCCAATCTGCTTCCATCTGCGGAGGAGGTGACGGCCCGCCAGTTGCGATTGCTCTCCCGAGCCGTCCAGTTCACACCCGCGTTCGTGGATGTATAGATTTGTCCGCCTTGTTCGACGGCGGCCAGCCTATTGCCATCAGCGGAAGAGGCCACTTCCAGCCAGTTTCGATTGTTTTCGCGTGCGGTCCAGTTCACGCCGGAGTCCGTCGAGGTGTAAAGCTGGCCGCTACTTACCGTGGCGATGAGTCTATCACCATCGGCCGATGAGGCCACGGAAAGCCAGTTCCGGTTGTTTTCGCGTGCGGTCCAACTCACCCCCGAGTTCGTGGAGGTGTAAATTTGACCACCCTGAACGACGGCGACCAGCTTTGTGCCATCGGTCGAGGAGGCGATGCCTCGCCATCCTCGGGTGCTGTCGCGAGCCACCCAGGTCAGACCGGAGTCTGTTGAGGTGTGAATCTGGCCACCGTTGATCGTCGCCGCCAGTCTGTTGCCGTCGCTCGAGGAAGCGCAGTAAATCCAATTGCGGGAGCCTGCGCTGGGCAATGCACTCCAAGTCGTACCTGAGTCGTTCGATGAAAAGAGCTGGCTGCCACCATTTTGAATGACGGCGAGAATCTTGGTTCCGTCTGCCGAAGAGGCCAGATCATACCATTGCTGGGCGGACGCCCTTGCCGTCCATGTTTGCCCAGCCGGGATGTTCATGCCCGCAGGAAGCGTAAAGCTTGGCGCGTCATTCACGCTAGTGATGGCAATGGTGAAGGTGTTCGTGCTGGTATCCACGCCGCCATTCGCCGTGCCGCCGCTGTCACGAGCGACGACGCTGACGGTGGCTGTGCCGAAGGCGTTTGCCGCCGGGGTGAAGGTGAGCGTGCCGCTGTTGTTGATCGCTGGCTGGGCGCTGAACAGGGTATTGTTGTCGTTCGTGACGGTGTAGCCGAGCAGTGTCTGAGCAGACTCACTGGCTGGGCCGGGCGAGAAGGTGGCAAAACTGGCCGCTGAGTGCGCTCCAGAGTCCTCCAGGCGTGTCACCGTGCTTTGCGCGAGGGTGACGACCGGCGGTTGGTTGACCGGGGAGATGGTGATCTGGAAGATCTGGCCCCCACTGGTGTCCTGACCGCCGTTGGCAGTGCCGCCGTTGTCCTGAGCGGTGACAGTGATCGTGGCGGTACCGCCCGCCGTGGGCGAAGGCGTGTAGGTGAGCGTGCCATCAGCGCCAAGCGTCGGCTGGACGGAGAAGAGCGCGTTGTTGTTGTTCGTGACGGTGAAGCTGAGCGTCTGCGAGGACTCATTGGCCGGTCCCGGTGAGACATTGGTGAACAGCGTGGACAGGGACTGCGCTCCGGCATTGGCCGCGACGGAGTGGGTGTATAGATTCAGCGGTGTCGAGGTGAAGAAATTGCCTTCATTGGTGGTAGCAAACAGCCTGTTGCCGTCCGAAGAAGAAGCGAGCGAATTCCAGTAGCGATTGGTAAATCGCGCATTCCAAGTGGCGCCGGAGTCTGCCGAAGTGTTAATCAGACCACCCCAGGCACCCGCGACGAGTTTCGTGCCGTCTGCCGAACAGGCCGCGGACCACCATGAGCTGCTGTCGAGGACCGTCCAGTTCGCGCCTGAATTGGTGGAAAGCACGAGGGCACCTGGCTGTCCATCAGCTGCCGCCAGGATACGGGTGCCGTCCGCCGAGCAGGCCACACCGCGCCAAGCGCGGGAGGATTCCCGGCTGGTCCAGTTGGCACCGCCGTCTGTCGATGTGTAAATAGTGCCAACATTCTGAACTGCAGCCAGTTTCAGGCCATCGGACGAAGAAGCGACGCTGATCCAATTGCCTGTTTGTCGATTGGTCCAGGTAACACCAGAATCGGTCGAAGTGGCGATGACGTGACCATAAGCGCACGCGACGAGCCGTGTGCCGTCTGCGGAGGAGGCAATGTCACGCCATCCGTTGCTATTGCCGCGGTTCGTCCAAGTGGCTCCGGCGTCGCTGGAAGTGTAAATATTTCCCCCTGAGGCAACGGCTGCTAGCTTGCTGCCGTCCGCAGAGGAGGTAACAGCCAACCCGTTGGGAATGGCGGCGCGTTGCGTCCATGTGCCCCCGGCATCCGGGGAGGTGTAGATGTGGCTGCCGTCAGCCGCGACGAGCTTGGTACCGTCCGTTGATGTGGCGACATCACGCCAAGACCTGGTGCTGTCCCGCAGGGTCCACAGAGCGCCTGGATTGCTATCCGTGGCGCGCCTGCGCAGCGTGTGCGTGCCGCTCGAACTCGGTCCAGCCGCGATGAGGGTGACGTCGCGCAGCCCGAGAGGGCCGTTGGTCTGCCCCGCCGTAATTAGGCCCCATGTCACCACCGTCCCATCACTCTTGAGCGCCACCGAGTGGTGCACGCCCGCCGCGATGGCGGTCACGCCGCTCAGGCCGCTCGGAATGGTGACCGCGCCCACGCCTGTGAACCCCCAGGCCACGACGGTGCGGTCATTCTTGAGGGCGAGACAGTGACGAGACCCTGCCGCGATGGCGGTCACGCCACTCAGGCCCGCAGGGATGCTCTGGACGCCATCATTGGTCGTTCCCCAGACCACCACCGTGCCATCGGCTTTGAGCGCCATGCTATGGTCGCTGCCACCGCTGACTGCGATCACATTGGTCAATCCGGCGGGGACATTGCACTGGCCCGAGCTGTTATCACCCCAAGCCGCGACAGTTCCGTCGGTCCGGACCGCGAGAGCGTGGTGATAACCAGCGGCGATGGCTTTGGCATTCAGGCCTGCTGGCACATTGAGCTGACCATTGTCACTCCTACCCCAGGCGGTCACCGTGCCGTCGGTCAAGAGCACAAGGTTCCATCGGTAGCCTGCCCCGACTTGGGTGACGCCAGCGAGACCAACGGGCACATTGAGCTGCCCGTTGTCGTTGCCACCCCAAGTGAGCACGGTGCCATCATTCTTGAGTGCCAGCGTGTGGTTCTGCCCCCCCGCGAGAGCCTTTAGATCGTCCAGACTGAAGGTTGCAGGGCCGTAGTTCGTCGCCCAACTGGCGTAGTCGAGGTCTAGAGTGGCCGTCTGCGCGCCGGGAGCCACCGCATTGTTCAGCGCGAAGACCGGCGCGTCATTCACACTCGTGAGCTGGATCGTGAAGGTGGCTGTGCCGGTGTCCACACCGCCGTTGGCGGTGCCGCCGCTGTCCTGCGCCGTGACGCTGACGGTGGCTGTGCCGAAGGCATTGGCCGCCGGGGTGAAGGTGAGCGTGCCATTCGTGGCAATGGCGGGCTGGGTGTTGAAGAGCGCGTTGCTGTTGTTTGTGACGGTGTAGCCGCCCACTTGCGTCTGCGCGTATTCGCGGAGATGTCCGGGAGCGAAGCTGGCAAAACCTGTCACGGTGCGGGTCGGAGAATCCTCCCGCAAGGTGATCGTGCTCTGCGCCAGGGTGACGACAGGCGGCTGGTTCGCCGGGGTGAGGGTGATCACAAAGGTCTGGAGCGCGGAAATCGCGCCGCCATTGGCACTGCCGCCATCGTCCTGGACCGAAATGGAGACGAAGGCCGAGCCGACAGCACCGGGAACCGGCGTGTAGGTCAGTGTGCCATCCGCGCTGATGGCGGGCTGCACGCTGAAGAGGGCGTTGTTATTGTTCGTGACGGTGAAGGTGACCGTCTGAGCGGATTCATCCGCCGGGCCTGCCACGATGGCATTGAAAAGCGAGGTGACGGTTTGAGGCCCGGCATTGGTCGAGACACTCTGGGTGTAGAGCGGCGCACTAGCGGAAGAAGTGAAGAGGTTGCCGTTCAATCCAGCGGCGACCAGCTTGCTGCCGTCCGCCGAGGAGGCGATGCCAGACCACTGGCGTCCCATGGCACCGATCTGCCAGGTGCTGCCCGAATCCACCGAGGTGTAGATCGAGCCACTGTTAACGGCAGCCGCCAGTTTTGTCCCGTCCGCCGAAGATGTGACAGCCGACCATTCGCGAACATTCTCGCGGGCCGTCCAGGTGACGCCGGAATCGGCTGAGGTGTAAATCCGGCCATTGCTGACCACCGCCACCAGTCTCGTGCCATCCGCCGAGCTGGCGATACTGCTCCAGCTTCTAGTGTCCTCCCGCACAGTCCATGTGACGCCTGAATCGGCGGAGGTGAAGATGTTCTGAGTTGTCACGGCAGCCAGCCTCGTGCCGTCCGAGGAGGACGCCACGCCACGCCAGTCGCGGTTGGTTTCACGGGCGGTCCAGTTCACGCCTGAGTCGGTGGAAGTGAAAATTTGCATATTCGTCCCTACGGCGACGAGTTTGGTGCCGTCCGCCGAAGACGCCACATCCCTCCAAGGGCGATTGTTGCCGCGATCCGTCCAGTTGACGCCCGAATCGGTGGAGGTGAAAACATTGCCACCAGAGACCAGTGCGACGAGTTTCGTGCCATCAGCGGATGAGGCACAGCAGAAGAACCCAGAGGTAGAGCGTTGGGTCCAGGTGGCACCTGAGTCGGTGGACGTGAAGACGCCGCTCTCTCCCACCGCGACGAGCCTGGTGCCATCCGCCGATGACGCCACATCACGCCACTGGCGGACGCTCTCACGCGCGGTCCACTGGCTGCCGACACGGCCGGTCGTATCGACTGGAAGAAGGGCAAGGTTGGTGGATGCTGACACTGAGATGGCGGCGACAGGAGTCGCGGTGCCCGGTGGGAAACGAAGATCACCTGAGGTGTCTGTGGTCACGGCTACCAAAGAGCCATCAGCGCGTATCGCCAGAGTATGGGTGTGACCACCCTCCACCGCCACGACGCCAGAGAGGCCCGAGACATTGCACTGACCTTGACCGTTTTCGCCCCAGGCCACCACGCTACCATTGCTGCGCACTGCGAGGCTGTGACTACTGCCGGCCGCGATCGCAACGATGCCGGTCAAACCTGCCGGCACATTCGTCTGGCCGACTGCGTTGTCACCCCAGGCCACCACAGTGCCATCGCTCTTGAGAGCCAGGCTGTGGAGGCCTCGATGAGCTCCCCCAGCGGCGATTTTCGTGACGCCGGTCAGCCCAGCGGGGACATTGCACTGATTTTCTGAATTTCGTCCCCAGGCCACGACGGTGCCATTGCTCCTGAGAGCGAGGAAGTGGAAGCGGCCAGCCGCGATGGCGGTCACGCCATTGAGGCCTGCAGGCACATTGCTTTGGCCTTCACTGTTGCGTCCCCATGCCACGACGGTGCCTTCAGTCTTCAATGCCAGGCTGGCCCCATCACTGGCTGCCACGGCGGCCACATTCACGAGTCCGGCGGGGACATTGGTCTGGCCCGAGCTGTTGTTGCCCCAGGCCGCTACCGTGCCGTTGGATCTGACCGCCAGACCGTGAGTGACACTGACCGACGCCGCTTTCACCAGCCCGAGATTGCCGGGGAAGTTCAACTGGCCGGAGTCATTATTGCCCCAGCCCACGAGGTTGAACTCATTGTTGCCATACGCTTGGCTGCCGGTGGCGGTGCTGCCCGCGACGGCGCTGTTGAGCGTAAGAACGGGCGCATCGTTCACGGGAGTCACAGTGATGGAGACGGTGGCCGGTGCGCTGTCAAAGCCGCCGTCATGCGTCCGGAAGGTGAAGCTGTCCGTGCCGTTGAAGTTCGCCGCAGGTGTGTAGGTGCGGCTGCTGCCGCTGCCGGTGAGCGTGCCATTCGAGGGAGCGTTGACGATGCTATAGGAAAGCGTCGTGCCGGGGTTCGGATCACTGCCGGTGAGGGTGATGCCGATGGCGGTGTCTTCCCGGGTGGTGACGCTCTGCGAATTGGCCAGCGGCGCGTCATTGCCATCGATGATGGAGATGGTCAGCGCCTTGGCAAAGAGGCCGCCGCGACCGTCGTCGGCCTGCACGCGGATACTGTAGCTGGATTTGGTCTCGAAGTCCGTCACCGGAATCATCTTCAAGACATTGCCGGTGATGGAGACGCTGGAGTTGTCCGTATCGCCACTGCCGCTGACGAGGCTGAAGCTGGTAGCATCGTCCAGATTGACATCCGTGGCGCTCAGTGTGCCCACGGTGGCATTGGCCGCGTTGTCCTCAGCAATGCCAGTCGGGCTGAGAGCGATGTTTGTGGGTGCCTGATTGGCTAGGTAGGTGAAAAGGCCCGTGCCCGTGCCACTGCCGTATTCATTGGTCACTACGACATTCACGGTGCCTGCGACATGAGCGGGCGTGAGAGCGGTGATGGTGCCGGAATCGACAACCGTCACATTCGTGGCGGGATAGCCACCGAAAGTGACCAAGGCTGGCGCGGTGAAACCGGAGCCGATGATCCTGACGGGCGTGCCGCCTGCCACACTGCCGGTGGCCGGGCTCGTCGTCTGGTGGAGAGCGTAGCTGGCGAAGTCACCCGCGGTGATCTGGGCCACGCGACTGAGGCCGGTCGGCACGGTTGTCTGACCCGAATCACGATTTCCCCAGGCCAGGACCGTGCCATCTTCTTTCAACGCGATGCTATGTCCGCGTCCGGCGGCGACGGCCGTTGCACCGCTGAGGCCGAAGGGCACGGTGATTTCCCCGCTGCCGTTACTTCCCCAGGCGACGACGACCCCGTAACTAGTAATCGCAAGGCCATGTCCGTATCCGGCGGCGATCGCGGTCACATCGGTCAATCCTGCTGGCAATTGGGTCACTGCCGTCGGGATGTGCCCGCCGCCGATGGAACTATTCGACCAGGCCACCACGGTGCCATTGCTCTTCAAAGCGAGACTCCAGCCAGCACCAGCATCGATCGCGGTGACGCCGTTCAGCCCAGCAGGGATCTGGGTCTGGCCGCCCCAGAGCACGACGGTGCCGTCACTCTTCAAGGCCATGCTGTGACCGTCACTCGCCGCGATGGCCACAACATTGTTCAGATTGGAGGGAACAATGACCTGGCCATTGTAGTTTGGACCCCAAGCGACCACCGTGCCGTCACTCTTCAGCGCAAGGCAGTGGTCAGACCCAGCGGCGATCTTGGTCACCCCATTGAGACCTCCAGGCACGTTGCACTGTCCCAGAGAATTGTCCCCCCATGCCACCACTGTGCCATCTGGTTTGAGTGCCAAGGTAAATGAACTGCCCGCAGCAAGGGCCAGGGGATTGGTCAGCCCGGCGGGGAAGTTTAGCTGGCCCGAGTTGTTGCGGCCCCAGCCGACGGGATGATTGGTGGTGGAGGTGTAGGGAGTGGTGACGGCCAGCACTGCTGGCAAGTTTTCCGTCACGCCGAGTGCGGGATTAAAGATCTCGGCCGACTGGATAACTCCCGAACTGTTGGAGCCGCCAACGACGAGCACCCGGCCGTCCTTGAGAGTTGTCATGCCGAAGCCGGTGCGGGCGGTGCGCATCTTTGCGTCACGAGCCACGCTCGTGGCAGAAGTGACGCCGGTTAGGAAGACGTTCTTATCCGCGTCGTAGATTTCACATGAGTCCAATGCCGCGCCGGACGCGTCCGTGCCACCAGCGATGAGCACAAGGCCATTGTACAGGAGAGCCGCGCGGTGATTGTAGCGGGGCGTGGTCAGCACGGGGCCTGCTGTCCAGGAGTTCTGACGACCGGTCTGACCATTCGGGCCATCGGTGTAGACTTCCGTGGCACCCACCACGCCTGATTCATTAATCCCACCGACCACGAGCACCTTGCCATTGGCCAGTTTGGTGGCGGTAAAGT
The DNA here is from genome assembly GCA_026397605.1 of Verrucomicrobiota bacterium. Classification (GTDB taxonomy): domain Bacteria; phylum Verrucomicrobiota; class Verrucomicrobiia; order Verrucomicrobiales; family Verrucomicrobiaceae; genus Prosthecobacter. Next base: position 7,913 of record JAPLUM010000302.1, read on the forward strand.
TCCGGCGGGCCACACTCATTGGCACGGCGATGTTGAGCCACCCTGCGATCGAATCGCGATAGTGGCCCGTGTTGAGCGTGCTGCCAGAGGAGGCTTGACCACCCAGCACAAGCATCCCATTCGCATCCACCGCGCAGTGGTCCACGCGAGCGACCGGAAGGCTGCCGTAGGGCTGCCCCCAGGCGTTGGTGCCGCCGTTGTAGTCGAGCACGGAAGTCGAATAACCGGCACCGCCAGAGGTGATACCTCCTGTCAGGATTTTCTGACCGCCAAATTCGAGAACGGCACCGCGGATGGCCCGGCTGGGCATGTTTGCCAGAGTCGTCCAGGTGTTAGTGGCAGGGTCATACGCCTCCGTGCTTTGATCCGCATTCACATCACCGGGGACACCTCTGCCGCCCGCGACGATGATTCGAGTGTGAAAGGCCGAATTCAAAACGGCGTGCTCACTGCGTGCAGTAACCATGGGCGGACCGGCGGCCCAGGTGCCGGTGGAAGGATCATAGATATCCACGAGTTTGCTAGGCGTCGTCGCACCGCTGCCGCCGGCGAAAAACACGCGCCCATCCGGCAGCGTGATCAAGCCGTCGTTGAGGATGGAGCCACGTCCCGCCTGCGCCAGGCTGCCCGTGGAGCTCCACATCCGCTCAATCGCATTTTGATAGATGAAAGTATTAGCTCCTGTGCCGACGCCGCCGCGGGCATGCACCGTGACATCGACCAGACCTTCTAGATGGTAAGGCGTGGTGGCGGTGATGGTGGTGGTGTTGACCACGGTCACATTGGTTGGTTTTACGCCACCGATCAGCACCTCATAGACATCGCTGAAACCCGAACCGGAGATTGTAACAACCGTGCCTCCCGTCGTGGGGCCACTGGCAGGGGAGACGAACAAAATTTCGGGCACTATTTCAACAGGTAGATCGGTGACGCTCACGCTGAGTGCTTTTTCGAATGTTTCGGCGCTGTTGGCATCATCCGTGGCACGCACACGGACGCTGTACATGCCGCGTGCCTCGTAGTTGGTGGTGGTGTGGATTTTCAGCGTTTCGCCGCTGATGGAGAAAAGAGCGTTGTCCGTATCACCGCTGCCACTGACCAGACTGAAATTGTGACCCTGCTCGGTATTGGC
>JAPLUM010000241.1 GCA_026397605.1 Verrucomicrobiota bacterium
CGCGGATGAAATGGAAGCCGATGCGAAGAAGGCGCTGTCTTTGATTAACGCCATGCCACCTGCAAGCGGTCAGGCGGTGATGGCGATCAACAATGTGAAGCAACTCGCCTACCTCAGCACCTACTACGCCCACAAGGTGCGGGGAGCTACCTTCAAGAAAGCTGGCAAAACAGCAGAAGCGAAAGCGGAGATGGCCAAAGCCTACGGCTGGTGGATGTCCTACAGTCGGGCGATGGATGTGAGCTACCATCCTGATTCCTTCCGTAATCTGGAGATCGCTCCGGATTGGAAATATGCGGATGCCGCTGTGTTAAAGGAATACACAGATCTCGGTGGTGAGGGCATCCCTGAGTGCGAGAATATGTTCACGCTTGCCACCCGCATGAAGAATGGCGCGGTTGCCCTGGAGCCATCTGGCGGCGTGTATAACAAAGGCACCGTGGTCACCGTGACGGCTCATGCCGACTATGGATACGCCTTTTCCAAATGGGGCGGTGATTTCAGTGGCACCACACCCGCCATGACAGTGACGATGGATTCGAAGAAAAGCGTGACCGCCACCTTCGTGGAATCTGCGGCGGATGCTATCCCTTGGATGGAGACCTTCAGTCAGACCAGTGGCACGAAGTCACACGGCGCACCCACTTCATGGCAGGCCAAACGGGATGCGGGACGTTTCGAGATCGGTGGCGGCCGCTTGATGATGAACGGCGCTGGTGAAGAAGGTGTCTTCGAGACGGCAGACATACGCCTTTCCGGTAAAAGCGTGAAAGTAAGCCTCGAAGTGCAGTCAAGCGGCGGAGTGGACTCCGGTGACTCCGTTCGCTTCTACCAGATCGTGGATGGCGCACAGCCAAAGCAGATCGGCGAGACCATCAAAGGAAAGACCGACGGCGTGATAACCCTGCAAGCCACAGGCATCACCGGCAGCAAGCTAAAGCTCCGAATCGTGTCCAAAGTCAGCGCTACTGACGAGTTCTTCTATTTCGACAACCTCCAAGTAAATCCGCAACCATGAACGCACCCCACCCAACCACCTCCTGCAACGAATCTTGGTCAAAGAACGTCCTCTTCTTTGAATACGGCAGCGCTGCTAATCCGCGCATGCCCAAGATCGGCATCGATGTCTTCCCGCCATCCATGCATCAGATCGACGAGACAAAGATCATCCCTCTCGAACTGGCCCATAAGCTCGAAACCAGCTATGCCGCCACCGGCCCCAACCTGCTGGCCAATTTCATCCACATCGCCGCAGGTGCTGCGCTCTCCACCAACACGCACGCCAGCAGTCAGGTGTTTTATGTCATTCGCGGCGCTGGATTCAGTGTGATCGACGGCAGCAGGCTCGATTGGAAAACAGGCGACTTTTTTGCCATCCCATCCACCGGCAAGATCCAGCACCAGGCAAGCGAAGACACCGCATTCTACTGGGTCAATGACCAGCCGCTGCTCGACTTCCTCGGCGTGCAGCCCACTAAAGAACGCTTTCGCCCGCTCTACTTCTCGCACGAGCAACTCACTTCCGAGCTAGAAAAAGTTCGTCAGGCCAACATGGGCAAAGACAAGAACCGCAACGGCATCCTGCTGGCCAATCCTGATTGCCCACAAACCAAGACGCTGACGCACTCCATGTGGTCCTTGTATAACTTGCTGCCAGCAAAGACCCGACAGAAGGCCCATCGGCATAACTCCATCGCCATGGATTTCGCCGTGAAGGCCACCGAAGGCGTCTATACCAACATCGGCCCTGATCTCGATAGCAATGGCAACATCATCAACCCCATCCGCGCCAATTGGGTCGCCGGTGGAGCCTTCGTCACCCCACCCGGCTGGTGGCACTCCCATCACAACGAGAGCGATGAAGACGCCATCGTCCTTCCCGTCCAAGACGCCGGCCTGCAAACCTACATGCAGACCCTCGATATCCAGTTTGCTCATGGGTATTAGGGGATGACCTAGCTGATCTCTCATTCTTTTGCCCCTGACCTTCTCACCTCAAACTACATTTCACAGCTAGCTCCGCCATCCCACTGCATGAACACTCGCCGATCCATCCTCAAACTCCTCCCTTTGGCGACGTGCCCACTGCCCCTGCTGCATTCAGCAGAGGGCAACGCCAAGCCAATCTCACTTAGCCAAGGCACCCTCTGCGGTGAGGTCACGCAAAGCTCAGCGCTGCTGCAAACGAGGCTCACGCTGGCTACCGAACTCGACGCCAGTGGCGATCTGCCGGGTAGCGCGGGAGTAGTCGGTTTTGAGTGGAGCACGAAGGAGGACTTCAGCGACTCTCAGCGCACGGCTTTTGAAACCGCCAGCGAGGCGCATGACTTCATCGTGCGTGCCGAACTCAGCTCATTGAAGCCAAACACGACCTATCATTGCCGCACGCTCTTTGGCGCAGCGGAGCATAATGCCATGGCAGGGCCAAGCGGTTCCTTCAAGACCTTGCCGGATGTGACGAGCGAGCTGCCCGTGAGTTTCATTGTGGGTAGTTGCATGAACTACAACAAGTTCATGCTCGGCAAAAAGGGCAAAGCCAGTGGCCCGGAAACAGCCACGGAGACCGATAAACGCCTCGGCTTCCCTTCCTTTGAAAGCATGTTGAAACTGCGCCCTGACTTTTTTGTCGGCACGGGTGACATCGTCTATTACGACCATCCGCTGCGTGTGGCCAAGACCGTGCCACAGCTCCGCCAATGCTGGCACGAGCAGTTCCGGTTTCCGCGCATGATCGAGTTCTTCCGCCGCGTGCCCACCTATTGGTCAAAGGACGATCACGACTTCCGCTACAACGAATCGGACAACACCACCGACGAACTGCCTTCGCCAAAAACAGGCATCGACATGTTCCGCGAGCAGTTGCCGATCCACGCTCGTGGCAGCGACAAGCCCAGCTACCGCACCCATCGCGTGGGCAAACATTTGCAAATCTGGCTCACCGAAGGCCGCGACTATCGCTCGCCCAATGAAATGGCCGATGGCCCCGAAAAATCTCTCTGGGGCGCGGAGCAGCGCGAGTGGCTCAAGAGCACGCTTAAGGCCAGCGATGCCAAATGGAAGATCATCATCTCACCCACACCGATGGTCGGTCCCGATGACAAAAAGAAGATCGACAATCACGCCGATATCAGCGGCTTTCGACATGAGGCGGATGCCTTCTTTACCTGGCTGAAGCAGAATCAAATCACCAACCTGAAGCTCATCTGCGGCGACCGTCATTGGCAATACCACAGCATCCATCCCTCAGGCATCGAGGAGTTCGCCTGCGGTGCCTTGAACGATGAAAACTCCCGCATGGGAGTTGCCCCCGGCGACAAAAAAGGCTCCGATCCGCAAAGCCTCGTGAAACAACCCTACACCTCATCCACGCCAAAAGGCGGCTTCCTGCGCATCAGCGTCGGAACAGAACTCATCCTCGAACACTTTGACTCACGCGGCGAACTCCAGAACCGGGTCGGCCGATAACCATCAAACCAACCCAACCTCATGTCATTCAAACACCTCACTTTCCTCTTCCTGGCACTTGCGGCCCCTGCCTTGGCCGATACTGCCAAACCTTACAACATTCTCATGATCGCAGTGGATGATCTCAACGACTGGGTCGGTGCCTTTGGTGGCAATCCTCAGGCAAAGACGCCGAATATTGATCGTCTCGCCGAGCGGTCGATGGTCTTTCGTAACGCGAGCTGTGCTGGTCCTGTTTGTGGTCCGTCAAGATCGGCTCTACTCTCAGGCTTCAGGCCCGGCACCACCGGAGCTTATGGCAACTCGAACAACATGCTGGACTCGCCTATTATCCAGACTCACGCCACGCTCCCCGAGTATTTCACCAAGCACGGCTACACCACGATCTCCTGCGGCAAGATCTTCCACAAGCATGAAACCAAGAACGGTCCGGATGCAGGTCACTGGGCCTACGACGTCTGGCATGATGAACTGAATCGCGGCGGACAAATCGAGGAGAGTGTCTATTCACGCAACAAAGGCATCATCGCTGGCAAGAAGATCGACTCCTGGTGCGTGACAGAACAGGGCAAAGAGTTCACTCAGGACTACCGCACCGCCAAGTGGTTCGAGAAGCAACTGCAGGAGCAGCACAACAAGCCGTTCTTCATGTTCGCAGGCATCTCGAAGCCGCATTTGTCATGGTTTGTCCCCCAGGAGTATTATGACATGCACCCGCTGGAAACCATCAAAGTCCCGGAGTTCCGCCTGGATGACCTGGATGACATTGTCGGAGGTAAAAGGAAGCGCCCCTTCGAGCCAGAACCCGACTTTCTCTGGGTGCAGGAGTATGGTCTTCATCAGCGAGCCGTGCAGGCCTACCTGGCCGCCAGCAGCTACGCCGATGACTGCATCGGCGTCATGCTCGATGCCCTCAAAAAAAGCCCGTATGCCGAAAACACCATTGTCGTCTTCTGGGGTGATCACGGCTGGCATCTGGGCGAGAAGCTACGGTTCCGCAAAGCCACCCTATGGAAGGAATCCACGCAAATGCCCCTCATCGTCCACCTGCCCGGAATGGCTGGTAGAAAAGACTGCTACCGCAATGTGAACCTGCTCGATCTCTATCCCACACTCATAGAGCTATGCGGATTGCCGGAGAAAAAACTCGATGGCAAATCCTTCGGACCCCTGTTCGCAAATCCCGAGATGCCATGGGCCCCAACGGTGACGACCGCAGGTAAAGGCAATCATTCCGTGATGTCCGAAAAGTGGCACCACATCACCTACGCGGAAGGTGGCGAAGAGCTCTATGACCTTGAGAAGGACCCGATGGAGTGGAAGAACCTAGCGAATGAAAAGTCACCGGAACTCGATGCCGTGAAAACTGAGCTGCGCGGCTTCCTACCCAAGGACGAAGTCGATAGCCTACCAGAATCCAAAGTTGAAGAATCCAAAAAAGGCGGCGGGGAGGGCCCTGCATCCAAAAAAGCCCCAGACCCAACCATCAAGCCAAAGCGGATCTTGTCTGACCTCAAATAAAACCTCTCATGATCAATCATATGTGTTCCCCCTCTTTTACCGCCCATCTTTTACCGGCAAAGATTCGTCTCTCTCTACTTTTTGCCGCCCATCTTTTTGTCGGCCAATCATTCGCCGCGAGCCTCCAAATCACCAACGATCCCTCCACCGGCGCTCCGGGCCAGTTTGCGGAAGCTGAGATCCGTCGCGAGGCTGCCGCTAAACCCACCGACGCACAGATCACCCTCACAGTCGCCAAAGACGACAAGGCCAAAGCCCAGAGTTATCTCATCAAACGTGAAGGCCAAAATCTCACGGTCATCGGTGCTGATCCCGCCGGTGCCATGTATGGAGGGCTCGACATCGCCGAGGCCATACGAATCGGCACGCTCGACTCGCTCAAAGACTCCGAACACAGCCCGCACATCCCTCAGCGCGGCATCAAGTTCAACATCCCACTCGATCTCCGCACCCCGAGCTACACCGACTGCTCAGACGCCGCTCAGGCGAACATCCCTGAGGTCTGGGAACGTGAGTTCTGGATCACTTACCTCGACAACATGGCGAGGCATCGCTACAATTTGCTGTCGCTTTGGAGCCTGCATCCCTTTCCCTCCATGGTGAAGCTGCCCGAGTTCCCCGAAGTCGCCCTCGACGATGTTTGGCGCACGAAAGCAAAGCTCGACGACACCTTCAGCATGGCAGGCAATGACATGGTGCGACCTGCCATGCTCGCCGACCATGAGGTGGTGAAAAAGATCACCATGGATGAGAAGATTGCATTTTGGCGCTGGGTCATGCAGCAGGCCGCGGATCGTGGCATCACGCTCTATGTCTTCACCTGGAACGTCTTCACCTTCGGAGCCGATGGCAAGCACGGCATCACCAATGACGTGAACAACGACATCACGAAAAGGTATTTCCGCGCCAGCGTGCGTGAGATGGTGAATACCTATCCGCTGCTCGGCGGCATGGGCATCACCGCAGGCGAAGGCATGCCACATGACATGGACTCCAAGCTCAAAGAGAAGTGGCTGTGGGAAACCTATGGTGAAGGCGTGCGCGATGCCTTGAAGCTCGATCCCAAGCGAAACTTCCCGATGATTCACCGCTTCCACTGGACCGCGCAGAGTGACATCCTTGACGCCTTCAAAGACTACCCATGCACTTTCGATTTCAGCTTCAAATACTCCGTGGCCCACATGTATTCCATCACGAAGCCCATCTTCGTCAATCCACTGCTGGAAGGAATCGAACCCGGCCGTCGCACCTGGCTCACCGTGCGCAATGACGACATCTACACCTTCCGTTTTGGCGATCCCGCTTACGCCCGCGAATACCTCCTCAACATGCCGCCGCCAGACAAGTTCGCCGGCTTCTACATGGGGCCCGATGGTTACTGCTGGGGCCGCGACTTTCTCGAACGAAACCCCGCCCCTGGCCCACGCCCGCTCGTGATGGAGAAGCAGTGGTATTCCTTCTCCATGTGGGGTCGCCTAGCCTACGAACCCTCGCTGCCAGACTCGCATTTCGAGCGCCTGCTCGCCGCTCGACACCCAACAGCCTCGTCAAAGGAACTCTTCACCGCCCTGCAAAGCGCCTCGCAAGTCATGCCGCTCATCACCCGCTTCTTCTGGGGTGACATCGACATCAAATGGTTCCCCGAAGCCTGCTGGAGCCATCCGAATCACAAAGGCAGCAAAGGTTTCTACAATGTGCAGAAGTTCATGGAAGGCAGCGCCATGCCCGGAGCCAACGTCCTCTGCATCCGCGACTGGCGCATCCGCATCAAAGACGGCAAGCCCATGGAGCAAACATCGCCCTTGGAAATCGCCACCTCCCTCGAAACCGCCGCCAGAGCCACCTTCGCTGCTTTGGAGGCACTTCGCGAAGCCGCCAAAACCGACACCGAACTCCATAAGAACATCCAAGACTGCGAAGCCTTTGCCCATCTCGGCCACTACTACGCCGCCAAGATCCGCGGCTCATGCGCCCTCGCGCTCTTCGATGCCAACAGCGACAAATCCGAGCACGAGTCCTCCCTTCGCCATCTCACTGAGGCTCTCACCCACTGGCAAAACTACGCCACCGTCCGCGACGCCCACTACGTCCCCGCCCTCTACAACCGCATCGGCTACGTGGACATCACTGCCAT
>JAPLUM010000244.1 GCA_026397605.1 Verrucomicrobiota bacterium
AAAGGAGGCTTCGATACTCTCAGGAGTGGGTGCGGATTGGCTCATGAACTGCCAAGGCTAGAGGAACTCAGCGTCTAGGCAAATGATGATTCTTGTTCCTCATGATTGATTTTCCAGCCTGTTTTACACCCTCAGAAGTCCGTCACTCGCCCTTCTTGCTGGTGTCAGGCTTCCGCTTACCTTTCGTCCCTGTTTGCGCGAGAGCAGGCCCATTATCAGCCGGCATGGACTGGTGCCAGGCAAGCAGCGCTCCTTGCATACGAATGACAATGTCAGCATGCTGATCGGCGAGATTGGTGCTTTCCCCACGATCTTTGGCTAGATCATAGAGCTGCGACTTGGTGCCATCGTAGTCACAGAGAAGCTTCCAGTCGCCCTCACGCATGGCCAGATCGGGCAGGCGCTCGGGCAGCTTTTCGTTAACCGTTTTACGGTCCGGCGGACGACGCCAGAAGATTGGAGCACGGCGAGACTCCGAGCTTTGACCGAGTAAGACTGGCGCTAAGTTTTGACCATCAAAATGGGTATCTTCAGGTGTGCCAACTTTGGCGATGGACAGCATCGATGGAACAAGGTCAAAGGCCGCGAACACGGAAGATTCATTGTGATTACCTGCCTTACTTTTTTCGATCAACCCAGGCCCCCAAACAATAAGCGGTGAGCGGGTGCCGCCTTCGTAGAGCGTTGTTTTCGAGCCTCGGAACGGCCCTGCACTACCAGCGCCTGGTTCAGGTCCGTTGTCAGAGCAGATCAGGATCAGGGTGTTGTCACGCAACTCTGGATTGGAGCGAATGTGGTCGAAAAGCTTGCCAAATTGACGATCCATTTCTTCAAGAACTGCGAGGTAAAGCCCACGCTTTCCATCCGCCCATTTTTCGACAGGTGGCCACCATGGACCATGTACGTCATCAGGCCAAAGATTGACGAAGAAAGGCTTTTCTGCAGCGACAGCCTTATCGATGAATGGCAGAGCTGCATCAATGAAACCCGTCGTGATGGAAGAGCGCTGCATCCAGGTCACGGGTGAACCAAGACGCTCGGCATCAGCCCAAATTTTACCCGCTTCTTTATCGCTAGGCTTCAGGGTCAGCGGCAAGAGTTTCGGGCCCATGCCTTCAAAGTTGGTCAGCGATTCATCAAAACCATACGCAGTGATCGGTGGTGCATTGTCAACATCACGCTGCCCCCCGAGATGCCACTTACCAAAATGACCGGTGGCATATCCGTTTTGCTGAAGGATTCGCGCCAGCGTTGGAGCATTGGGATCTAGCCAGTTCGCAACCCCACGGCGTTCATTGTCGCCTTTGTTGTTCAAATATGACGAGATCTTCCATCGCTGTGGATACTGCCCGGTAGTGAGTGCGCAGCGCGAGGGTGAACAGATGGGGGAGTTCACATAAAACTGCGAGAAACGAATCCCCTCCGCCGCCATGCGATCCACGTTCGGCGTCTTGGCATCCTGATTGCCAAAACAGGAAAAGTCACCCCAGCCCATGTCGTCGATAAACACCATGATGAAGTTCGGATGCTTTTCGGCATGTGACGAAGCAGCAAAGACAAAGAAACTGATCAGTGAGACAAAGATTTTCATGGAAAGTGTACAACTATCAAGACGCAGGCCGTCCCGCCTGACTTGCGTCAGATGGCCACAGGAAGCTATTCACTATCCACAAAGATTAAACCAGATCACTTGCTTGCAGTTGGGAGATCCATTCAACAGCATCTCCTATGAGCTCTTCTCTGGCTCCACACGCACGATGTAGGCACGTTCTTTACAGAGATAGGCTTTAGCCACGCGACGGATATCTTTGTCAGAGATGGCAGCCATGAGGTCGGGCAGTTTTTGGAGGTAGTCGTGGCCCATGCCATTGATCTCATTCCACCCATAGGCATCGGCTAAACCGCCATTGCCTTGCTGAGAGCGCAGCCAGGAGGACTTCCAGGCCGTTTTGGCACGCTTGATTTCAGCAGCTGTAAGTCCATTTTTGGCCAGGTCCTGGATCTGCGTGAGCATCTCCTGCAGCGCGAGGTCGATCTTTTTCGGATCGGTGCCGACATAGAAATAAAAGGCACCCGCGCCGAGTGCAGCAAACTGCTGCGCGCCGACATAGTAGGCTAGACCTAGCTCCTCTCGGATCCGGTTAAACAGGCGGCTGCCCATGTCGCTGCAGGCTTCGTCGATCAGTGCTAAGATCAGGCTGTCTGGATGATGCAAGCCCACGGAGCGAAAGCCAATGACCAGCACTGCCTGTTCTTTCTCCATCTTCAGTGCATGACTGACAGGTTTGATTTTTTTAGCGGGTGGGAAGTCGATGATCTCGCGCTTTTTCCCAGCGGCCATCTTACCAAAGCTGGCCTCAACGAGCTTACGCATGGCAGTGGCCTTCACATCTCCAACGATCGAGATGACACCGTTTTGCGCGGATAACGAGCCTTTGAGCATCGCACGGCAGTCATCGACCTTCAGCGCTTTGATCGAGGCCTCAGTGCCGAGCGCGGTGCGGGCAAAGGGTTCGTCAGCAAAGATTTCCCGACGAGCACAGCGCATGGCTACGGTGAGTGGATCTTCTTTTTCTTCCTGTAAAGTGGCTAGCTGGCGCTTCTTAACTTCGATCAATTGCGCGGCTGGCAGGCTCGGATGAAGAATGAGATCAGCAATCAAGCCCAAGGCCTGAACCTCGTCCCCACGCACGACATCAGCCCCGAGCACATAGCGATGAGCGTCAGCATGACATTGCAGAGAGCCACCACGGTTCTCTAACTCCGCGGCGATCTGCGCAGCCGTGCGGGACTTGGTGCCCTTGAGTAGAAGAGCCGCCGAAATTTGCGTTACTCCAGCATTGGCTGCCGTCTCTGCCGTGACGCCCGCCAGGAAACTCGTGCGGATCGACACGAGTGGGAGTCGAGCATTTTCTTGCACCAGCAGAGTAAGCCCGTTTTTCAAAGTGAAACGTTGAGTAGGCTCCTGCTGACGTGCTGCAATTGCGGCGGCTGTGGTCGCAGACTGCGCAGGTCCGACTGAGACGACATTGCAGGTATCATTAAGCAAATATTTCCGCGCGACATCACGGATATCATTTGGAGTTAGCGCGCGGATCTTGGCCAGGTAATGGGTCGAATAATCAAGACTACCCGTGGCCAGCCAACCATGTCCTAAAGAGGCAGCCTGCCCTTTGGTGCTTGAAAGCGTGCGCAGTTGACCACTCAGCGTGGCGCGCACCGCCTTAGAGAGCTCATCCTTGGTCGGCCCCTTGGCCTTTAACCCATGCAACACACTCAGCATAGCCTCATGGCATTCCGCGACATTGGCGGGATCACACTCCACCTCAGTATTGAAAACCCCGCATTCCTGCGCACCCCAAGCTCCAGCCCAGGTCGAGTGGGCGATGCTGCGACGCTCACGCAGCTCTTGATTCAGACGTGAACTCCGACCTGAACCCAGCAGAAAGGCTAACACATCAAGGGCCGCTTTGTCATCATGCCCATCCCCAGGGATCTGCCAACCACGCGCAAGATGCGTCAGCTCTGTAGCAAAGTTTTTATGAGTCACTCGCGTGCCGACCTGCTTTGGCTCCTGAGGCAAGAGAATCGGCTCAAAAGGGCGGCGCTGCCAGTCACCCATGAGTTTCTCTACCGCTGCAAATGTTGCATCTGTATCGACAGCGCCAGCAATGACAACAAAGCAATTGTTCGGCACATACTGACGCTGAACAAAGCCAAAGACATCGTCCCGTGAGACCTGATCAAACACGGCGCGATGACCAATGATCGGATGCCTCAAAGGATGCTGGCGGAAGCTGGTGGCCTGCACCAGATGCTGAAGGGCACCATTAGGATCATCATTGCCCATGGCCATTTCACGGCGGATGACTTCCTGTTCTTTTTCCAGTTCTGCGGCATCAAAGCGTGAGTTCCGCACCATGTCTGATAAGATGTCGAGGTAGCCTTCGGTATGTTCTGCCAATCCGTCGATCCAGTAAACGGTGCGATTAAAGGTCGTGTAAGCATTCACATACCCACCAAGATTTTGAATGCCTTGGGAGATATCCGAAGGTGAGCGCTTCCAGGTGCCTTTAAAAAGCATATGCTCCACGCAATGCGCTAAACCTGCGCCCGTCCATTTTTCCTCATGGATGCTGCCAGCCTTCACCCAGACCTGCACACTCACCAGCGGATGTTGATGATCTTCCCGCACGATCACCTCTAAACCATTGTCCAAAGAACGCACCTTGGCGTTGATTGGCGGGATTTCGATAGCTGGGTTAGTTTTTTTAGAAGAGGCGGCGCGCTTGGGGGAAGATCGGACAGGCATGGTATAGCGCGATGTTTGGCGCTGAATCCCTGCAGGGGCAAGCACGGTTCATCTCAGAACCCAAATCAAACTACTCAGAGACGGAGGAAGCCGTAGATTTCTCAAAGACCTTATGCCGAGCCAGCCAAGCTTGGCATTTTTCTTCCCCCATGTATTTAGCCAGAAGCTTGGGATCCGTCTCCGTCAGATCTACCAAGATGAGTCCGTCAATGACCGACGAAAACTGCTTATCCACATTGAAGCTCAAAATTGTGCCGTTGAGGCGCAGATAGTGTTTTAGCAAAATAGGAATGCCTTTGCGATCTGTCTCCACGCTGGAAATGAGCGCGGAGCAATCGTCCACATCCTGGAGATCCGCGCTGATGAACTCCCTCATCAGCCTACGCCCACGAAGATAGCGGAAGGGATTGCGTGGTTTCACAAAACTGGCCAGGTCCTCATGCAGACAGTTTTCCTGGAGGAACTCGACCATCATCTTGCGGCTAAGTTTGTCGTAGTCTTTGCTGATGCTCACAGGACCAAAGAGCTTTTTATAACCAGGGTTTCGCACCATCCAGTGGGCGATGCCTTTCCAAAGCAGCGGCAGCGATGACAGACTCTTCTGATATTCTTTGGTAATGAAGCTGCGACCCATCTCCACGGCAGATTCGAGATTGGCCAGGAAGGGCTTTTCGAACATAAAGAGCGTGTTTGTATAAAGCCCCTTTGGTCCGTATTCTCGCAGAATGATGTCAGCGCGCCCTAGACGATAAGCACCAGCAATGCGCTGCTTTTTCTCGTCCCACAAAAACAGATGCTCGTAGTAGCGATCAAAGGAATCGAGATCGATCTCCTCCCCAGTTCCTTCTCCAACATCACGGAAGGTTATTTCACGCAGACGACCGATCTCTTGGAGCGTGTCGGGGATCTCGTGGGAATGCGCTGAATAGACGGAAAGCTCCCCCTGATTGACCAAGCAGCCGCCACGCTCACGCAGCGCATTCACTTCACAAAGAATGCGGCTATGATGAGAGGCTGCACGGTGAGCGATGATTGCATTATCCTCAGGGGCCAAGCTTTCCTCCTCATCTTCTGAACCAAACTTCCGGCGTTGATGTAGCACCAGGGTATGGATACGCAGGAACTTGGTGAGCGCCTCATCATCTTCAAATTTACGCAGCTTCCCAAAGGTGATCGGCATGCCGACACGCATCTCGATCGTGCTGTCACGCTGCTGACAGAACTCGCGCAGAATCATACCTGTCCGGAGACGTGGATGGATCAGCCCGGCCGCATGGAAAAGGTTACTATTACGGCCCGGGAAATAGACCGGCAAAACGGTCGCCTGAGTGCGGCGGACGAGTGATCCCAGATGATTCGTCCATGGGGCCTCTTCGATTCCTTTACCGACCTGATAAGCAGAAACTTCACCCGAAGGAAAAATCAGCATCGCACCACCAGCTTTGAGATGTTTCAAGGCCTGCTTCATGGCTCCGATGTTGCTCTTAGCTGCATCATCGCCTCCGAATGGATTGACTAGAATTCCATGATCTTTGAGCTCCGGCATCCTGCCAAGCATCGAGTTCGTCATCACCTTCAAATCACGTCTATACTTACCTGCGTAGCTTGCTAACAAGCAGGGATCGACGAGTCCATAAGGATGATTGGCGACGATGATCAACGGGCCCGTTTTGGGAAACTCAAAGCCTACTGGTTCGTCCAGATCACAGCTCGCATTCACAGACTTCACCACTCCGTCAAAGAAAGCGCCACAGGTGCGTTCCTCTGGAGGCAGGCTTTCATAATAGCGATGTCCACCCTGATAAATATCGTCAAACCCGCGCAATCCCAACGTCTTTTCCAACCATGCACCTGCATAGCGATACACCCCACGTTGAATGGGACTTTGAAAGTGATCAGCAATTTCGAGGATCATGGTTTACCCAGCGGCGGGTATTCCAGAGTCAGTAGAAATCAACGAAAAGCAAGCCAGTAAACGAAGCAAAACAGTCACGCTCAAAGAGACACACTTGATGAAAAACTAGGTGCACTCAATTCGGTGAAAATACCGGCTACAAAAAAACCTCACTGATTTAAGTTTCTTGCAACGAAAGACATCCCAAAATACTGCGTAGCATGTCATATCCAATCATGTCTAATCAAGCTAAGGAAACGATCTTCATCCATAATTTGTATGCCACGCCCGCCGATTGGCAGCGCGATTTGTTTTATTCCGTTGTCCGTGGTGGACAACTCAAAGCAGGTTCTGAACACCGCATCCAAAGAGAAACATATCCTGGGCACGAGCTCATTTTTTGCACGGGTGGGCGGGGCTGGATTCAAGTGAACGGAAAACGCCATGAAGTCGATGCAAATGAACTTGTTTGGGTCAATTGCCACCACCCTCATGCCTATGGAGCCATCTCTCAGCAGCCATGGGAGCTTTACTGGCTGCGTGTCGAAGGCAGGCCCTTGGAGAAAGTGGCCAATCTTTTGGAAATGAGATCTCAGCCTGTGATTCGGAAAATCGACGCTACGCAAACCCAGCAGGAATTTGAGCGTGTACTCCAGCACATGGTCGGGACAAGACCGAGCGATGCCGCACTCATCAATGCAGCCATCACAGCCATCATCGCCATTGTTTTTCGCGCTCGCCTTGCAGACGCAGACTCGATTCAGCCAGAACTGCCTATGCCAGTCCAAAAGGCACTCGAAAAAATGCGTCTCTACTTTCACACACCCATCCGCGTCGTGGAGCTGGCTCAATTAGCTGGGATGAGTGAGAGCCATTTTAGCCGACAGTTCAAAACGGCCATCGGCACCAGCCCAATCGACTGGCTTAGACGCGAGCGAATCAATCAGGCGAAGCACCGACTCATCGAAAGTGATGACGCCATCAAAGAAATCGCTCGGCAGGTGGGCTACAGCGATCAGTTTTTCTTCAGCAAAGACTTCAAAAAAATGACCAAACTCACGCCGTCTCAGTTCCGCGAGCAAGAACGACAACCGTAAGCATTCGAAGAAACAAAACTCGTGAACTTACCCAACGAGTTCTCCTTCATTCATCGTCAGCACACGCCCCATGCGAGCGGCCTGAGCCGGATGATGCGTGACCACAACAAGGCTAACGCCCGTGCTTTTTTGAAGATCCAAGAGCAATGAGGTCAAAGATTCAGCACTCTTTTCGTCTAAAGCTCCAGTGGGCTCATCGGCAAGGATAAGCTTTGGCTGGTTGATTAAAGCACGAACAACCGCGACCCGCTGACGTTCACCGCCGGAGAGCTGCGCGGGCTTCCAGGAAAGACGATCCTGAAGTCCCACAGATGCGAGTAATTCTTCAGCTCGTTTTTTGAGAATGTCCGCTGATGGCTTATTTTTGAGGGCCAAAGTCGGCAGTAGAACATTTTCAAGAACCGTGCACTGAGGCATCAGGTGATGAAGCTGAAAAATGAAGCCAATCTTTTCGCTGCGTAATTCAGCCAGCATTTCCACACTGCACTTAGAAACGGATTGACCATCAAAAATGAAATCACCTGTGTCTGGAATATCGAGCGTGCCTAAAAGATTGAGCAACGTGCTTTTCCCACATCCTGAGGGCCCTACAATGGCGACAGATTCACCGGCTTCAATGTTCAGGGTCACGTCACGCAATACGGGCACAATGATATCGCTACCAGGATCACGGTAGGCCTTTGAGATGTGTGAGAGACTGAGGAGCGTCATAATGAGAAAAAGAGTTCAGAAAGATAGGTTCTGAATCATTGCCCAAAAGGACGCACTAGTCATTCTGCATTTCTAACCGCACGAGTCTAACTCAAACGCATGTCCAGAGTGAAGGGGAATTCGGGGATGGTGGGGATGGTTTTGGGCTGGATTTTCCCTGGGGTGTGGCCATTCGGGAAGAATCGGCCTAGGCGGCGGCTTTCGGCCTCGAAGCTATTCACGGGGAAGGTGTCATAGCTGCGGCCACCCGGATGGGCGACATGGCAGGTGCAGCCGCCGAGGCTGCGCTGATTCCAGGTATCCACCAGGTCAAAGACGAGCGGGCTATGCACGCCGATGGTTGGTTGGAGACAATTCGGCGGCTGCCAGGCGCGATAGCGGACGCTGGAGACGTACTCGCCGACAGTGCCGGTGGGATGCAGCGGCACGGTATTGCCATTGCAGGTAACGATGTAACGGCTGCCGATGAGGCCTTTCGTTTTGATCTGGACACGCTCAAGGCTGCTATCCACATAGCGGACAGTTCCGCCAGCGCTGCCGTCTTCACCCAGAACGTGCCAAGGCTCCAGGGCGGTGCGCACTTCTAGATTGATACCACGCTGATTGATTTGGCCAATGGCGGGGAATTTAAA
This sequence comes from Verrucomicrobiota bacterium, assembly GCA_026397605.1. Lineage (GTDB taxonomy): Bacteria > Verrucomicrobiota > Verrucomicrobiia > Verrucomicrobiales > Verrucomicrobiaceae > Prosthecobacter. Next base: position 8,647 of record JAPLUM010000244.1, read on the forward strand.
CTCAAAATGGGGTGCAAACCATTCAGGCTTCATATCGTAACCGAAGTCCTGCATGTCGGTCATGACATCACAAAAATCCTGCCAGACGAAGTGCGGCATCAGGAAGCGGTCATGCAGTTCGGTTCGCCAGACAAAATGCGGCATCAGGAAGCGGTCATGCAGTTCGGTGCCCCAGCGGACGAGCTTTTGATCATAAGGCTGCTCCCAGAACCGCGCGATGGCGGCGCGGATGAGCAGGTGCTGGGCAAGGCTCATTTCCGCATGAGGCGGCATTTCAAAAGAGCGCAGCTCGACAAGGCCAAGTCGGCCTGTGCTGCTGCCGGGATCAAAGAGTTTATCAATGGAAAACTCCGTACGATGGGTGTTCCCTGAGGAATCGGCGAGCAGATTGCGGAAGATACGATCGACGAGCCAAGGCGAGGTGTGACCTTCTTTGGCGGTGTTTCGATCCAGTTCTCTGAAGGCTAACGCAAGCTCAAAGATAGCATCATTGCGAGCTTCGTCGATGCGTGGGCATTGGCTGGTAGGGCCGATGAAAAGTCCGCTGAAGAGGTAACTCAGGCTGGGGTGATTATGCCAGTAGCCTAACAGACTTTTTAGCAAATCTGGCCGACGCAGCATGGGGGAATCAATCGGGCGCTCACCGCCAAAGACGATGTGATTGCCGCCGCCAGTGCCGGTGTGGCGGCCATCGACCATGAATTTCTCAGTGCCGAGCCGTGTGAGGCGGGCCTCTTCATAGAGGATCTTGGTGTTATCGACCAGTTCTCTCCAAGTCTTCACTGGGTGCATGTTCACTTCGATCACGCCTGGATCAGGGGTGACTTTCAGCACTTGCAGACGCGGATCATAAGGTGGTGGTGAGCCCTCAATGATGACGGGCATTTTCATGGCCGCAGCGACCTCTTCGATGGAGGTGACGAGATCTAGATAGTCCTCCACCTTTTCCACGGGTGGCATGAAGACATGTAGTCGGCCATCACGAGGCTCCACGCAAAGGGCGGTGCGGATGATCCATGAGGCGGACTCCTGAGGCGCGGGGTAACGGGCCACGTTTGTGTCCTCAGCTTCATCTAGAGGATCAAGCTGGCGGCGCTCAGGCTTGCCTTGGCCAGCATAGATACCTTTACCATAGCTGGTCGGCACGCTCGGCATACCATCCAGCCACTCGGTCACAGCGCCAAGGAAGCGCTGACGGCTCTCAGGGCGCGGTGGCAGATCTGGCCAATCACTGGAAGGATCGGTAGGGTAGATCCAGGGATAGTCCGTGGCACTGACCCAAGGCAGGGCATCCAGTGGCAGGCGGAGTCCCATCGGCGAGTCACCAGGGATGAGGTACATAGCTTCGTCTTTGACAAACCAAGGCCCACTCTGCCAGCGCAGCTTGGTGCCTGAAACGGCACGCTGCAGTGGCAAGGCAAAACCAACGACCTTGTCCAAGCCCTGCTCAAAGACCTTGGCTAGACGCTCACGATCTTCGGCGTTTTTGAGGTTAGTCTTCAGCGGATCGACGTTGACGGGCAGACGTTTTTCTTTCCACAGATAGTAGAACACGTCTTCATAGCCTGGCTTTAACCATTTAGGATCCACGCCCAGCGTCACTGCAAGTGCCAGTCCAAAACGCCGTGCCTCAGCGCTATCGTGACCGTAATTGACTGCCTCATCAGCAATCAATGAGTCATCTGTCCAGATCGGCACGCCATCTTTACGCCAGTAGCATCCAAAGGCCCAACGGGGTAGTGACTCGCCAGGATACCATTTGCCCATGCCCGTGTGCAGCAGGCCGCCAGGGCCAAATTGATCACGCAGACGCTTGATAAGCTCACCGGAAAGCAGACGCTTGTTTGGACCCACCGCGGCGGTGTTCCACTCCTCCCCTTCCATGTCATCAATGCTGACAAAGGTGGGCTCGCCACCCATGGTGAGACGCACGTCGCCTTTGACCAGATCCGCATCCACCTGATGGCCGAGCTTCTCGATGTCTGCCCATTGCTCCGCCGTATAGGGTTGAGTCACGCGCGGGGACTCAAAAAAACGTGTGATGGACATCTCATGATGGAACTCCACCTCACACTTTTCCAGTGCTCCACTGATCGGTGCCGCGCTGCCGGGGTCAGGCGTACAGGCCAGCGGCAGATGCCCTTCACCTGCCATGAGACCGGAGGTAGGGTCTAGCCCCACCCAGCCAGCGCCAGGGAGATAGACCTCACACCAGGCGTGTAGGTCTGTAAAGTCCACCTCGGTGCCACTGGGGCCGTCCAGAGACTTCACGTCAGCTTTGAGCTGAATCAAATAGCCACTGACAAAACGTGCAGCCATGCCGAGATGACGGAAAACTTGCACCAGTAACCAAGCCGAGTCACGGCAGGAGCCACTGCCCAGTTCCAGCGTCTCTTCAGGCGTCTGCACACCCGGCTCCATGCGGATGGTGTAGCTCACGTCTTTCCAGAGCATTTGATTCAGCGCCACGAGGAAGTCGATGGTGCGCAGTCGCTTGTCTTTATCTGCTGCGGGCAAAGCGCTGCTCGACTCTGGCAAAACACCATGGGTGTGGGTATCGACCACTTCCGAGTGCGGGAAGGAAACGTGGGAACCCGTGCCTTTGACGATGATTTGCCGCACCTCACGCATGTAGGCGGCCAGCAGCGGTGTCAGCGGCAGCTTGCGGTGATAGGGCTCCAGTTCATGGGCCAAAACAGGGTCATATTTGAAAGGGACATGCTCGGCCTCAGGCTCCAAAAAGAAGTCGAAAGGATTGTAAACGGCCATCTCAGCCACAAGATCGATCTCCACACACAGCTCTGTCGCTTTTTCAGGGAAAACTAGGCGCCCCAGATAATTCGCCTGTGGATCCTGCTGCCAGTTAATAAAATGCGTGCCGGGCTTCACCTTCATGGAGTAACTCAGCACAGGTGTGCGGCAGTGCGGAGCGGGGCGTAACCTCACCACATGGGGGGAAAGAGCTACAGGACGGTCAAACTTGTAATGAGTGACGTGACGGAGGGCGACGTGGATGGACATGCTACGAGGGTTGGTAATGAAGAGTCAAAGCACAGGACGTGCCAGCGCCACCTTTGAAAAAATTTCTTCAAATTTGAGTCAATTCTCAGGCACGAGTACCCATGAGCTGCCGGAGCAGATCTTCCTCATGAAGAATGCCTGAAGGTAGTTCCTTATCATCTAGCACAAGGCAGAGGCTACGGCCACGTTTGCGCATCCGTTGCAGAGATTGCAGCGCACTGTCATGATCATGCAGAGAATCCAGCGTGCGCATGTGCTGCCTCACTAGGCGATCCTGCGGCAGATTCTTGGCTAAAGCACCGAGATCGATCACACCGACGAAGCCGCCCTTATCACCGATGACTGGCAGTGTGCTGCAACCGTGCTCGCGCGCCATGATGAGTGCTGCGTTTAAAGGCAGATCAGGAGACAAGGCCACACTCTTTGCCAAAGGCCGCATGATGTCCCGAGCGCGCAGTTGCCGGTAATCCAGCACTTGATGAATCAGCCGTGTAGCGCCCACGGAAAGCTGATTCTGCTCTTTAAGCATCTGAGCTTGCTGACGCAAATCGTCACGGCCAGCCGAGTGATCTGGCACTGAAATCTGATCCATAGAAGGTCCGCGCGCCATCAGACGAAACAAAGGCCTAAACCAACCAATCACCAGAACCAGAGGGGAAAGTGAGCGGATGACGCGAAACGGATAGCGCCGAAACAGTTTCTTTGGCAGCACCTCCAGCCCGATGAGAAAAATCGGTAAAGCCACCAAAAAAGCCGTGAGATAACCCCAGGCCCCCGAAACGCCCACGAGCTTCCAGGCAATGATAAGAAAGGCCGCCAAATTCATGAGATGATTCGTCACCGTGATGGCACCCAGCAGCGCATCGCGATCCTCAATCAGTGGCAGCAATCTAGCCGCGCGGCGATCTCCCTCACGGGCGGCATGACGCACACGGACACGACTCACGGCGACGACGGCACTTTCTAAACCTGACAAGGCAAAGGAAAAAACCAGACAAACCAACAGAAGGATCACCCAGCTCATGCGGCATCCTCTGATTGAAGACAAACCCGCCAATGGTGTCGATGCCGCCCGCTGGTAGGATGAGTTGCAATTCACTGCACACATCATCCAGCCGCGTGCCGCCATCGATCAAATAACGTCCGGGGCTCAGCTCACGAATCTCTCCCGCCTCACCCTGCCAGGGGGCTGCCTCATATAGCAGCCAATCAGCGATCTCCTCCTGACTCACCATGCCCTCTAGACCACCGTATTCATCGACGATAAGCAAAGGCAGCGCGGAGTCCTTGAGATGCTTTTCCAGCGCATCCATCACGTTCATGGTCTCTGGCACAAAGACGATTTTTTGCACCACCTCAGACCACACAGGTCGCCCTGCCATACGCCAGGCCACAACATCGATCACTCCGACCACAATATCAGGTGTCTCCCCATACACCACGACCCAGCGGCCTGCGGATTGATCCAAGACGATCTCTGCTTTTACAGGCCCATCCTCAGCACTCATCAGCGTCAGATCCACTCGCGGCACCATGCAGTCACGCACTGTCAGCCGCTCGATGTCCAATGCCTCACGGATCATATCAGCCTCAGCGCTATCCAGCAGGCCCTGCTCCTCACGCATTTCCACCAGTGTTTCAAATTCATCTCTCGTGATCGGCGTGCGTGCCTTCACGCGCTTGGGCACCATTCGACCAATCAAAGCATCCGTCGTGCGGTCTGCTAAATTCACCACCGGGTCTAACACTGAGCGCAGAGGGTCAAGCAACCGCAGACTGCCCAGAAGCACTGCTGAAGGAGAGTAGGCCGCAAAGAACTTTGGCAGTACATCACCAATCATCACCGTCGCAGCGAGTAAAAGAGACGAGCTCATCCAAGGATTCCAGCCGATGAGCAGAAGTGGACCAGAGACCAGATGAAGTCCCAGCGCAGCAAGCGCGAGGTTCAGTGTGGCAGAGAGAAGAAGAGTCCGGTGCAACTGAGCGAAGGGGTTCGCTGTAATGCTTCGCAGCTTTCGTGCCACACTGCCCTCTCCTTCTCTTTCCAGACGTTCTTCTAGGTCCCGAGCCGAATGAATAGCCGTCTCCGTGGCGGATATAACCGCCAGCAGCAGAAGCAACAGGATGAAAAGAAGGCCGGAAACAAGTAAAGGCACGCCACTTAGTCTTCCGAAGGGTCACGTCAGGGTCAAGACCGGAATCGTGCCGTCGCTGTTTGATCTCACCGCGATAGAAAACATTCCCTTAGTAGGCTGAACCTCAAACGATCTTTGAGAAACCGCTTGCCGTCATTAAGCGGACGCAGTCAAGATAGAGCAATGATCATCAGTCGCGCCATCGCTGCTGCCACACGCTTATTTACAGGCGTTCGCCGGCTTTCAGAAGTCCCGCATCCAAGTGGCCCAGCGATCTACTTTGCCAATCATACCAGTCATTTGGATACCCTTGTTATCTGGGCGGCCCTGCCCTTTGCCGCCAGATGCCAGACCTCACCCGCTGCGGCGGAAGATTATTGGACAACCTCGGCACCTCGCCGTTGGCTAGCTCACACGATCTTTAAAGCAGTGCTCATTCCAAGAGAAGGAATCACTCGGGAGAACAACCCTTTGGAAAGATTGGCCAAATGCCTGGAAGGCGGACGCTCCATCCTTATCTTTCCAGAAGGCACTCGGCGCGGTGATGGCACTGTTGGCGAATTCAAATCTGGCCTCTACCATATCGCGCGCCGATTCCCCCAGCTCCCACTGGTGCC
>JAPLUM010000537.1 GCA_026397605.1 Verrucomicrobiota bacterium
TAAACCCAGCCAGGTAAGCCAGGCGATCTGGGCCTCTTCATCAAAACTGATGACTGTATTATACCAATCATACTCCACGCCATCCCACCAGAGGCGAAGCTCCTGAGAGCCGCGCCAAAAGAAGCTATTGCGCTGTCTTTCCAGTTCCTCATCACCGGCTAAAAGAGTGCGTAGATCCAGATTCATCCGGCCAGGAGCCAAGGCAGCCGTGAGATCCACGCGTGTCCAACCGCTGCCTTTAAGCCAAAGCTCGGTCCAAGCATGAGCATCTGACTGCCGCACGATCATGTAACCTCCACGCGAAGACCACTCGCCGCCCATGTAACCGATCACCACCCGCGCGGGAATCCCTGCTGCCCGCATCAGCGTCGCATAAGCCGCACTGAAGTGCTCACAAAAGCCGACCTTACGCTCAAACAGAAACTCATCCAGCGCACCAGGGCCCTCATACTTTCCGGGATCCAGCGTGTATTGAAAACCCTCAGCCTGAAAATACCCCACGGCAGCCTGAGCAATCTGGAGATCGGTTTTTCCTGAGGCTTTGAATTTCTGCGCCAAATCATTCACCTTTGCCGATAAATTCTTCGGAACACGTAGCGCCATCAATCGCTGTATCGGCCTCAATTCAATGCTATCCTGAGTCACGCGGGAGACGACCTCAACACGCTTCAGGTTATTGACGGGTTCTGTGACATACAGCAGGTCACTCATATCAGGGAGAATCTTTCTGCCATCAACCTGAGCCTCCACAGGAACATCCAAAGATGGCAGCCAAAGTCGGCCATGCGGCTCCATCGTGATGATCTGCCTCAAATCCCCAGCCCTAGGCAGACGCTCCCGACGTTCCCGTTCCCAGCTCGGACCTCGCTTCCAGCTCAACCCATTGCCATCCCAAAGCACCACACAGCGCCAGTAACGCTGAAGGTTCGGAGGCGGCTCTCTGGTATCTGGAAACTCGGCACGGAAAGCGGGCTCCTCACTCTCAGCCAACTTTGAAACCTGCCCAGGCTCCATGTCCTCTGAAACTCCAGTCATCCGTGTGCGCTGAGTGCCAAATTCAGTCAAAGCTTCAAAACTACCACGTGGGAAAACCAAGAATAACAGGACCGCGACAGGCATCGCCTGCAAAAACATCGTTCCCGTCAGCTTCAGCGGTGGCATGAAATCCAGCCGTCCACGCCGGAAGCGGACCATGCAGACCGTGGTGCCAAAAAACACGGTCAAAGTCCATAACGAGCGGCTCAGCGTCTGCTCGGACAACAGTCCACACAGACAGAGAAACCAGCCCATCATCGTCAACACCTGAAAGTCATGAGGCGTGTGTGACTCCAGCAGCTTGGCCCCCAGCAGCACAACCAAAGCAGCGATGCCACCCTCCATTGTGAATAAGCCTCCAGAGTGCATCAAGTGAACCATCACCACTCCACCAATCAATACAATCAACGGCACCCATGTTCCAAAAGCTTTTTTGAACATCAATCGGCCAAAAATGCAGGCTACCAGCAGGAAAAGCACTGCTGCTGGGGTAAAGTCCAAAATTGGCACCGCAACCAAGGCCAACATCCCACACAGCGCCAACAGAAGTCCCTGAGGCATGAAAGTACTATGCTCATGACCCGTGGGGAGACGTTTGACGCGCTTTGCTTCATGCGCTTCAGCCTGATCAGCACCCGCCATCTCCGCCAGGGCATCGAGACATTTTTGCACCTGTGCAGGCCCCAGACCGACGGGAATCTCAGTCTCTGGCAAACGCAGCGCATAGGGAGTCGATGTGGCCTCACACTCCTCGATCCAGCGCGCTATTTGAGCCGCACGCGCAGCCGTATCTAGATCTAGTTTTGACCAGTCTAGCGTCACCGCCGCACCTGAGCCAGAGGCCCACTGCTTCACCAGCAGCGGTCGGCCACGTGCCACCGCGCGCCAGTCCACATGCCGCAGAGAATCCCCGGGCTGCCACTCCCGCATGCCTGCAAAATCATCTCCCTCCCGTCCCGGCTGACCCGCACTCTGCCCACTCTCAAGCATGGTCCCAGACAGCGCAGGATCAGCCCCAGGCAAAGGCAGGTGCCCCTCAGCCTGTGGATGAATCTTCCGCACATGATCGATCACCACATCACGCTCTGCACTGAAAAGCCCCAGCGGATAACCGCTGCGCAGTCGCACACGAATTGACTGCTCCACACCGATCTGTGCCGCAGGCAGCGCCACAGAAACACGCACCTTTTCACCGCTTGCCACCTGCTCGATAAAGCCCCACTTCCCACTCCCAGCGCAGAGCACCTCCACTCCCCAGATAGTCTGGGCACCCGTCGCATGAATTTCCAGCACCAGCTTTCCCTGCACACCTGCCTTTTGGGCCTCCAGACGGCCTGCCAACACCTCTAGTCCGCGCAGATTTTCCCGGGCTCGCAGCCAGGACATCGCCGCTATCGTACCGGTCAGAAAGCAGAGTAAATAAGCGGCGCCGTTATTCTGCACCGTGCCCGCATAGCCCATGGCAGCCGTGATCCCCAGCAGGGAAAGCGTGTGAAAATTAAACCGCACCCGCACCGAAGAACGCCGAAACCGCTGCCACCGCGAGCGCCAGCCCGAAGTCTTCGCATCCGTCTGTGCATCCGCGCTCATAGGCTATGGGATCTGCGTTTCTGTGAGCAAGCGCTCCGCCTCATCCATATCACCAGCTAGGCGATGTCCCATCACCGTAGGACCTACGGCCTGGACATCCTCTGGCATTACCATGGCCCGCCCTTCCAGCAAAGCCCAGGCCCGTGCCGCGGCTAGCAGAGCCAGACCAGCGCGTGGAGACAGTCCATGACCATGGCGCCGGCTCGCCGCCAGTAGATCCTGCAAATAATCCAGCAGCGCTGGGGCCACATGCACTAGCCTAACTAGTTTTTGCATCTGCTCCAGTTCAGACCACGACATCGCAGCCGGCATCTCACGCAGCATTTCACGGCGATCCCGCCCCTGCAGCATCTCCCGCTCAGACCGCCGATCCGGTGCGCCCAGCGCCAACCGCATCAGGAACCGATCCAACTGCGACTCCGGCAGCATGAACGTGCCGATTTGACTGGATGGATTCTGCGTAGCGATGACAAAAAACGGCGCCGGCAAAGCATGGGGCACACCATCACAAGTCACCTTCCCTTCCTCCATGGCCTCAAGCAGCGCCGACTGCGTCTTGGGCGTGGCCCGATTGATCTCATCCGCTAGCAGCACCTGAGTAAAAACCGGCCCCGGATGAAAACTGAATCCCCCCGTTTCCCGCTGATAGATCGAAGCTCCCAAAATATCTGCCGGCAACAAATCACTCGTGAACTGAACGCGCCTGAATTGCAAGCCAAGCGACTGGGCCAGCGCTTGAGAGAGAAGCGTTTTTCCCACGCCCGGCTGATCTTCAAACAGCAGATGTCCCCGTGCTAAAAGACAAGTCACCGCCAACTTCACCACCTGCTCTTTTCCGAGAATGATTTGAGATAAAGCCTCTGTTAAAACTTTGAGTCTTTGGGCCGAAGCCAAAGCATCCGCAGTCGTGAGAGTCAGATTAGTGGGGGGAATTAAATCAGAAGACACTCCGTACTTTCACAATAAACGAACCCAAACAGCAAGCCTAGAGTGACAATGCGAGAAGAAAGGTGCGCTTTTGAATATTTCCAAAGACAGAGATCTTCACGGTGCTGTTGGGATAATGAACTCTTCACCGATTCGGACGCCCCACAGACTGAATGAGCGGGGTTTTGCAGTCGAAAAACCAACAATGACAGCCGCAATCAAGCAATCAGCATTGGAGTCTGGCATCTAATTGAACTAAGTTCGTCGAGGGAGATTCTGGGAGCTCTCACTCTTCATTCACCACGGTGAAACTTTTCTCTGCGAGAAGAAGTCCTCTACAATACACACGAAACGTCCATTTCCCTGGTAATAGTTCCCAATCACGATCAAAAGAATAAAAGGAACCGACTGGTCCAAAGCAATTCGCCACGCCTTCCCACTCCTGCGTGGTAAGAGCATCGATAGATCCAGGCTTTCTAATCGGTGGATGTGAAAGCTTTATCGTGTAGGCAACTTCTTCGTGCACTCCGATATCTCGTATCGAAAATTCTAATCCGAAATTTGAACCGACTTTAGCTGGCACAATATCCGTCATTTTAACAAGCGTTGGCCTCCAAACACCATAAGTGAGCCCATTGATGGCGCTTGGACTTACTTTCGATATGCCAGGAATTTTACCTGCAGAGTAGATCCCATAAGAGATGATCCTTATCCGCTCCCCTTGAGATTTTTCAATCACTGGAACGTCCTTCTTGGGACCAACCATGAAAGCCGAAGCCGGAGTATTTTGAAGATCCGCAGTGGCCGTTGCAGCTAGAGCAGCCTTCACATCCCGAACCTCAGAATGCTTGCAGGCCGATAACGTCAGCAAAGCGATCAAAAGCAATCGAAGGATGAACATGGTAGGGGATGATTGGATTTGTAAACAATGCATGGATCACTTCACGGGATTTTTGCACAGGCCTTTCGGGTGACTGGACGCAGAATCTCGGATAAGCGGGGACCTAAATTCGCTTTCAAATAGGGTTGTAAATCAGCGCGGAGTGCAATGCTGTACCATTTTGAGTGCCGAGCATGACCACTGGCCTGCCACATCCGACGTCCACTGGTAAGATCGATCACCGTAAACTTAGCTCTCACCTCTCGGCGCAAGTGGGTGCGCGTGGTATAGACAGGTATGGAGTCTAAATTATTGCTTGTCATAAACTGCTTGGAGCGATTGTTCCTACTCTCCGTGAGGTCGTGAGTTACATCGACCTCTATCATGTAGGTAGGTTTGACGCCTGCAGAGGATCCAGCTGTCTCGGAGACGATTTGTAGATCGTGATGCTTAGCTAGAATTCCGCGCTTCAAATCTTCCAGAATGACGCGCTGATCGTGCGGAGTCAGCCCGAAGGGTTTGTTTATCTGAGAAACGCAACTTAGCGCAACTGTACTGCCCCTTAAACCCTCAGCTCGAAAAGCAGGATCTATAAAATCTTTTTTTACTGCGGCGCAGCTGACGAGGAACAGTAGGCAACAGTATAAAAGCAGATTGAAACCCATGCATTCAACTACTGACCCATGCCTTTCTGTCAACTTCAGGCCAAGCATACTCGCTGAAAAAGTGGCACCTGCGATCAGCCACCGAGTCCGGCAAAACAAAAGCAAACACAACTCGCCTTTGATTGCCACCAATCACTGCGCTCTATTGATGCAAGTATCCTTCTATGGCCCGCATTCAAAAAACACCCACTGGCGAGTTCAGCCCTTTTTATGGCTGCTTCATCATGTCCCTGGCCGCGCTGACTTTTGGCGGCATCATCGCTTTCA
>JAPLUM010000561.1 GCA_026397605.1 Verrucomicrobiota bacterium
GTCGATCGCGGGTTGCACGCTGACTCCATAGCCTTTTTTCCCAAATAGGGCATAGGCTGGCTCGGCGTGCAGGCCGCTGAGGAACTCTCCCTTCGGATCAGCCCAGGTGTCTTCGACGGCACTGGCGATGTAAATGGGGCGCGGTGCGGCTAGGGCTATGAGCATGTGCTTGTCGATGGGACAGGCGGCCTCGTTATTGGCATAGCTGGTGTAGGTCTTCGTGAACCAATGGGGAAAAGCTTTGGTAATGACGGCGGTTGTTTCTCCGATGTTCCGGCGCATGAGGGCAGCACCGCCTTCACCAGAGTTGTTTGAAATGACCACGCCAAAGCGCTGATCCTGGGCACCTGTCCAGAGAGAAGTTTTCCCCAGGCGTGAGTGGCCGATCACCGCGAGCTGTTTGGCATTCACGTCGGCATCGGTTTCTAGATAGTCAGCGATTCGGCTGAGTCCCCAGGCCCAGGCACCGATGGCCCCCCAGTCGCCGTTTTTCCACTCGGTGGCAGCACCGTCTTTGCTGAGCACGGCGCGCAGGCCTTCCTTCCAGCCTTCGGCCTGATCGGGTTCGACATCGCCATAGTAATAGGTGGCCACGGCGCAGCCCTGTCCGATGATCATCTCCAGCGGCCAGCGGCTGCTCTCGCTGCCACGGCTGTCTTCGGTGGCTCGGTTGTTGACGATGTTTTTATCTTTGCTGGCGCGCATCCATCGGGTGGAAAGAGGGATGTCTTTTTCTGTGCTGACGGCATGATTACCGTTGAAACTAGGCCCGACAAAACAGGGGACTGGTTTGCCCAATCCGTTCGGAATGTAAAGCATCACCTCCATGCCAGCCCAGGCGGGATGCTCGGGTAGGGAAATGTGGACGAGCTTGCGTGTGGCCTTTCCTCCCAGCACGTCCTTTTTGATCTCAGTGACTTTAAATTCGACCTTCCCCCAGGTGGAAGCCGCAGGTGTTTTGCCAAAAACATGCTGCTCAAAAAGCGCCAGCACTTCGGGGCGGCGCGTTTGAGTCCACTCTTCTGAGGTCGCTACTGCTTTGCCCGCCTGCGTCTTCAGGAGTTCTGGCAGCGTGTAGGGCGGGATTTTGGATTCGTCGTAATTGGCCGTTTTTTGCTGAGCTTCAGCAAAGTCTTCACCGAAGAGGAGAGCCGTGGTCATGAGGATAGGGAGCAGGAGGCGTGGCATGGATCTTCTAGAACGCAGCCTTTCGCTCGTTTCCTTCGTGAATCAGGTGGCTGTAGCCTGCGAGTCAGACTCAGCCCAGCTTGGCCAAGCTATCATCCAGCGCGGCGATGACGGTGCTGATACTGGCTTCCGACTCGTCACCCATGTTGCTAATGCGGAAGGTTTTGCCTTTCAGCTTGCCGTAGCCGCCGTCGATGATCATGCTGTGATTCTTCTTCAACAGACCGATAAAGGCAGCCACGTCGATGTTCTTATTGTTCGCCACGCAGGTCAGCGACTTGGAGCGGTAGCCTTCAGGAGCAAAGAATTCAAAGCCATTGCGGCGGACCCAGTCGTGGACCATGCCATTGAGCTTGGCATGACGGGCGAAACGGTTGTCGATCCCTTCGGCAAAGATTTTATTCAGTTGATGACGCAGGCCATAAATCAGGCTGATGCACGGCGTGCTAGGCGTCATGCTTTTTTCGCCGTTGGACTGGAATTCCAGGAAGTCGAAATAATATCCGCGATCGTTGATTGTTGCCGCACGGGCCATGGCTGCTTCAGACGCAGTGAAAAGCGCCAAGCCCGGAGGCATGGCAAAAGCTTTTTGGCTGCCCGTGAGCAGGACATCGATACCCAGTTCATCAAAGTTCACCGGCACCGTGGTGAAGCCGGAAACGCTGTCTGTGATAAACATGACCTCAGGATACTTCTTCTTCAGCGCCGCGATTTCCGCGATGGGGCTAAGCACGCCGGTGGAGGTCTCATTGTGAATGAAGGTCACGGCATCGAACTCACCCGTGGCCAGGCGCTTGTCGATCTCGGAAGCGAGCACAGGCTGGCCCCATTCGACTTGGTAGGATTCGGCTTCCTTGCCGCATCGCTTGGAGACGTCCAGCCACTTGTCGGAAAAGGCACCATTGCAGCAATTGAGAACCTTTTTCTTCACGAGGTTACGGATTGCCCCTTCCATCACGCCCCAGGCGGAGGAGGTGCTGAGAAAGACCTGCTGCTTCGTGCCAAAGAGTGTCTGGAGCATGGGCTGGATTTCTGCATAGAGATCCTGGAAGCCCTTTCCACGATGTCCCATCATGGGCTGTGCCATTGCGGCAAAAGTATCTGCGCTGACTTCGATCGGACCTGGAATGTAGAGTTTGACGTGGGTGCTCATGGATTGGGGGAAGGGGATACGGCTAAAGCCGAGAAAAGAGCGCAGAGATTAGGGCAGGAAAGTGCTCTGGCAAGGGAAGAGAATGAGATGGCGCTTGGTCAGGTAGGGCGCTCGGTCCCCAAGCGCCGCGCGTCAGAGGCTCCGGGGCTTCGTTTGCCGGATGGGTTCTTCGGAGTCCTTTGGCCTCACGCGGCGCGTTGGGACAACGAGCCCTACCTGGGTTGGTGCGCGCCGCTCACGGCGCGCCAAATAACAAAGAGCCGCTGAGCTTTGGCGAGGTGGCGACGGTTTGGCTGCCGGTGGGGATGCTGGGCAGGAGGAAGTAGCCGTGGGCTGATGTGCTGGTACCGATCTTCACGATCTGGCCGAAGTAGGGCGCGATCCGGTTCAGCGCGGGCGTCGCGCCGGGTATCGTGAAGCTGCCGGCGATGGCTCCGGTGCTGGCGTTGAGCAGGGTCATCGTCACGCGGTTGGGATTCGGGTTCGGGGTCAAGGCGGCGTTGAACAGCGGCAGCGTGGCGGTGTTGGTGAGGCCGACAGGGCTGGGATTGGCGATGCGCAGGAGTTGATTGAACAATCCTGGCGGTGGAAGGCCGCCCTGGTCGAAGCTGAGCGCGGCATTGTTCGCGCCCACAGCGACGGGGCCGAGGCCCATGACGAGCGCTCCCTTCGCCGGTGGGACATACACGCCGCCTTCAGCACCGACAGTCAGCGGGCCGAAGCCATCTTTGTAAACGGTGTCCGTCGTGGTGGCGGTCAGCGGGGCGGGTTTGGACCAAGTGGTGGTGCCCAGGATCGTGTTGTTCGCCACGGGGGTGCTTGGCGTAATATTGAACTGCCCGACGTGTGAGCCGCGATTGGCATACAGCGGGTTGAAGAGCACGATCTCGCCGTCTTTGCTCACGAAGGCACCGCCGGTGATGGCGCTGCCGTCGGGCAGGCGGCCTGCGAGGGTGAGCGCGCCAGCGGTGCTCACGGTGAAGCTGGCGTAGCCGTAGCCGCTGGGGGAACTGGTGCCTCCTATGCCTGCATCCAGCCGCAGGGTGTAGTAGGCAGCGAAGCGGGTGGCTGGGTTGTTCAGCGCGGGAGTGCGGCTGACCAGCCAGGGGTTTCGCCAAGCGGTGGTCAGCACGGTGGTGCCCAGTGTCGGATGCACCAGCGTGAGCACGGCGCGCTGATCCAGGGCAAAAATCTCCATGTAGGCAGTGAGCACGGTCTTATCTAGCAGAGTGATACCGGGGATGTTTGCCCGCAGGATCACATCTCCCACGCCAGCGCTGAGCAGGAGCTGCTTGGCGAAGCTTAACTTGGTCCGGCCTCCGAGTGTGATGCTGCCGCTGCATTGGCCGTTGGCCATCGTCGTAAGGTCAAAGCGGCCGCCAAGGTTGTCATTGAGCAGCGAGCGCATCATCGGTCCGGCAAAGGTGCCGACGGCTCCCAGCGGCACGACGTTGACGGTGAGCGTGGCCGTGGCCGGCTGGCCAAAGCCCTTGGCGTTCCCTGCTTTAAAGCTCAGCGCGTAGCCGCCGGTCCTCGTCACGGTGGGGCGGCCGGAAAGGATACCGGTGGTGGTGTTCAGAACGATGCCAGTGGGCAGGACGCCGGTCACTCTGAAGCTGGTGGCAGGCGCACCGAAGATGTTTTGCACCGGAAGCTGGTAAAAGTAAGACTCGCCAATGGTGGCTGGTGGCAGCCTCAGCGGCGTCGCCAGCGTGGGCGCGATGGCGCTGACGTTCAGCCGCGTATTGCAGCCGGTGGTGATGCTCCCTCCGGGACCTGTCACGACGCATGTGTAGAGACCTGAAACGCCGGGGCCGACGGGTTTGATCGGGGCAATGAGCTTCGAGGTGACCGACAGCGAGTCACCATTGAAGAACCAGGCATAACTCAACCCATTGCCCGCCGCACTCACCGAAGGCGTGAAGGTGCCGCCGACCGCAAGGTTCACGGTCTTGGGCCGCGTATCCACGACGCCGATCTCCGCCGCGCTGCTGGGCGTCTGCACACCCGTGGTGCCAGACCTCACGAGGCAGCGATAGGCTCCGGCGTGGGTGAGTTGGGCATTGGTGATGCTGTGGGTGCTCCGCGTGGCTCCGGCGATGTTGACGTTGTTCCGCTGCCATTGGTAGGTCAGCGCAGGCGTTGCTGGACCCACGGCGACGACGCTGAGGGTGTGATTGCTCCCCAGAGCCAGCATCGCATGAGCTGGCTGGCGCTGGAAGCCGATGGGCGCTCCGCCGACGATGAGGCTGGCGGGCTGGCTGACGCCGGCAAAGGGCGTGATGCTGACCGGTAAGATCACGGAATTGGCCGGAACGATGCTGCCCGACCAGTTGTAATTCACCCCACCGCTGGGGTTCACCACCCCTACGCTGAAGGTGGCATTGCTCCCCGTGGCTACACTCAGCGGCTGCGGATGCTGGGTAAAGGTGGCCACATAGCCGATGCGGATGCCATTCGGATTGGCGGTGTTGTAGAGGAAACCATTCTGCGGCGGATTCAGCGGCCCCTGGGTCAGCGTCAGCGTATAGGCCGTGGCCCCGCCGAAGATCGCGCGGTCAAAGTCGACCGCCCCGCCCGCAGGCAAATCCCCCACCGCCTCGCGCAGGGAAACGCCGTTGCCGGGGCTGCCGGGCGCATCCAGCTCATCCACCGGCGTCGTCACCACGATGATGCTCGCTTCCACCGCTCCCAGGTCCGGGCGGATGCCGAGAGGCCGTGGCAGACCACGCTGGTCCGTGGTCAGGGCGGGGTCGAGCACCGCCGCCTGATCCAGCGCCGGGCTGCCGACACGCGGCGGCATCGTGAAGGTGGTGCCGCCATAGAGGTTAAAGCTTTCCAGCACCGGATCACGCGGCGCCGTCGCCGTGCCCACCAGCGGCCCGGCAGGGAAGACGGCCTCCACGCCCTGGTTGCTGCCGATGAGGTTGGCTTGCGCCGATGCCCGTGTTCTGGGAAACGGTGCAGTGGATTAGGTTCAGCGTGCCGAAAGAAACTTCGATTCCCCCTGTCGAACCAGGGTTGGAAGCGGTGTTGTTGGCAAAGGTGCATTGCAGGAAGGTCCCGACCGTGGCAGCGGGTTGTGTGACCAATTCGCTGATCACCGCTCCGCCGGTCGTTGCGGTGTTCCCGGCCAAGGTGCAGCGCGTGAGTTCAACAATGCCGTTTCGGTAGCCCAGTGCACCGCCAGACTGTGAGGCGCTATTATTGGTGAAGCTACAGTCCACGGCTCGGAAGACCGGCCCCGCAGACTCGACGGCACCACCTCTAGACGTGCAGCGGTTGTTCATCAGCCTGCACCGCTCCAGGATGAGCGTGCCAGAGCTGATCACGCTGCCGCCATGGCCGGTGATATTGCCATCTTGCAGTGTCATGTTGCGCAGGGTCAGACTGGCTCCCGCTTCCACCCGGAAGTGCCGGGAGTTTGGCCCCGCATTCAGCACCAGCCCACCCGACAAAGCGCTGGCATCCACCAGCACGGGCTCCGTGTCGTTCACGAGAATCTGAGTCGCCAGCGCGATGGCTGTGACCTCAGGGGCAAAGCGGATGGTATTCGTCCCCGCCGTGCTGGCCGCCAGACTCAGGGCATTCCGCAGCGAGCCCGCTCCGAGATCGCCGGACGTGGTCACGAGGAAGCGAGTGTCCTCCGTCACCTCGACCTGAAACGTCTGCTGCTCCCCATGCAGATCCTCCGTCAGCGTGATGATGCAGATGCCCCGCTGCCCTGCGGCAGGCGTCACGGCCACACTGCGGCTGGCTCCGCTGCCGGTGATGACGATGTTCGCCACCGGGACGAGGGTCGTGTTACTTGAAGTGGCCGTCAGCGCACCGATCTGGCCCATCGAGAAGGTCCGTGTCGGCGGTGTGGCACCTTCCACCAGGGTCACATTTGCGATGGCCCCGATCTGCGACTCATACGCCCCGAGGTCCGGCGCACCCACGATGGGGAAGCCGCGCTGGTCCGTGCTACGCCCCGTGGCCGTCCCCGCATTCCGCGCCGGGCTGCCGAGTAACAAGCGCATAGTCTGCGTGGGGCCGCCGTTGTCGCGGAGGGGGGAAAGGAGGGGATTGCCGGAGGTGAGGTTGTTAACGTTGGTGGTGAGGGTGCCTCGGATGTTTGGGTCAGTGGGGGCGGTATTGCCCGCGACAATGCTGGCGGTGAGGTGGAAGATGCCGGAGGTCGCGTTTGCGATCCCGCCGCCAAAGATGGAGGAGTTTCCACTGATAGTGGAAGAGAGCACATTGCAGATACTGGAGTTGAGGATGCCACCGCCGCTGTCGCTTTGAGTAGAGTTTCCACTGAGGGTGGAGGACTGCACGGTGCAGATGCCTTCCGGTGCAGATGCCTTCGTTTAAGATGCCGCCGCCGAAGGTGGCTGAATTTCCGCTGAGAGTAGAGAACATCACGGAGCAGGTGCCGTTGTTTAGGATGCCACCGCCGTCTCCGAAACCGGCATTTCCACCAGTTATCTTCACCGAGTGCATGGCCACGGTGGCTCCGGCGGGGATGTTGAAGACGCGGCTGGGGCTGGTGCTGTTGCCGGAGATGGTAACCGGGCCGGAGAGGTTGGAGGCGTCGATGAAAAGGCCGTTGGCCGTGGCGGGGATGTCGAGCTGCGTGCCGTTCAGCGTGATGCTCTGAGCCGGGAAATTCGCAGCGAAGAAGCCGAGGCGCGCACCGGGTTCGGTGGAGAGGCCGATGCGTCCGCGCAGCGCGCCTGAGCTGCCCGCATCGGAACTAAAGGCCACCGTGCGCAGCGGCCCCGCCTCCACCGCCCCGATGTCGAGCGCGGCGCTGCCATTCGCATCCCCATCCACCAATCTCGGAAACCCCCGCGCATCCGTGCCGCCGGGATCGGAGGTGACGATGGCATCAATGGCCGGGGAGCCAATCAGCGGGTGCATGGTCTGCACCGGCCCGCCGAAGTAGCCGAGGGGGGAGAGCTTGGGATCGATGGGCACAGCCGTGGTGCCGACGAAATTGCCATTCACACTAGCGGTCAGCGTAGAGTCCTTCCCATCACCAATCAGGTTGCCCGTGGCGGCGGTGATAGTGCCACCAGTCTCCTTCCACAAATCAGGGCCAGTTCCCGTCGCCGCCGTATTCCCCGCTAGAATGCACCCCGTGAGCGTCAGGGTTCCGACAAAATGTGCAATGGCTCCGCCGCCGTCATTTGAGGTATTCGTGCCAGTAGCACGGTTGCCGGAGAGGGTGCACTGCGCCAGCGTCAGCGTGCCTTCGTTAAAGATCGCGCCGCCGTAACTGGCGGAATTGCCGGATAGGGTGCACTGCGTCAGCGTCAGCGTGCCTGAGTTAAGGATCGCGCCGCCATTGATGCTGGCGGCATTGCCGGAGAGGGTGCACTGCGTCAGCGTCAGGGTGCCGCTGTTGAAAATTGCGCCGCCGATGCCACTAACTAAAACTCCGCCAGCATTGCCCCCGGTGAGGGTGAGGCCGCGCAGGGTGAGGGACTGGCCGGTGTTCACCGAGAAAAGGCGGTTCGTGCCTGTGCCGCCATCAATCGTCAGCCCGCTGGACAGGCTGGAGGCATCCAGGGTCAGTTTTTTCGTCACGACGATTTCATTGCCCGTGCTGAGCGTGCAGGTCTGGCCATTGAGAGCGGGGGCAAAGAGGATGGTGCTGCCGGGTGGCGAGTGGTTGACCGCTTCCCGCAGGGAGATGGAGCCGGTGAGGTCGGGGCCGTTTTCATCGGCAGCGGTGGTGACGACGGTGACCTGGAGTTCTTCCCAGGTGGTGGCAACCACGAGATTGTCCCAACGGACCGCTGTGCCAGCGGCAAAGCGCACCCCCGTGCTGGCGGCCGTGCCGGAGTAGGCTTGGCTGGCAGTCGGCGTGTTGGCACTCTGCGCGGCACTGAGGTTGGGATTGACGTAGAGGCGGATCAAACCGGGGGGATCAAGATCTACCTCAGCCACGAGGGTGTAAGTCTGATTTTGCAGGACGGCGAGACTGCCATTGGTGCCACCCACGCCCACTTGCTCCACGGCCCAGTTGGGGCTGACGCCGCGCTTGCCAAAATAGAAGACCTCCGTGCCAGCATTCACGGAGCTGATGCCAAAGTAGTCTCCCGGCGAGACAACGAGCCCGGTGGTCACATTCACGCGGTAATAGACCGTCTTCGCCACGTTCGCGGCACTGATCGCGCCGTCGGACTCGCTGAAGCCATTGTATTCGCGCTTCGCCACCGCATTACCAGAGGTGACAAGTTGTCCGGCATCAAACGTTGGCGTGGGATTGAGCACATCCCAAGTGGACGCGGTGCCGGAGCGGCCTGCGGGAGCCGTGTTCTTGTAATCCCAAAACGTGCCGCCGTTCTGAGAAGCAACGTTCCCGTTTGCATAATCAAACGTCTCCACACCGATGATCTCGGCTGCCACAGGCAAACCCGCGAAGAAAAAAAGCGCGAAAGCGCGAAGCAGAATTGTTTTCATCATAATCGTCAGATAAGCAGATTTCGAACCTTGAATCCGTGAATCGACCATCATGGGCTAAAAGCCACAGAGTGAAAGCAACGTTTAACGGAGAAACAGGGTTAGTGCTTCGGGCACCGTCTGTGCTCGTAGTTCGGCCTTTAGGCCGTCCTCCTGAAGGTGTAGCTGGCGCAAAGCCCTCACTCCTGGAACGGGCAAACTTCACGGGCGGTCGATATTCAGTGAAGCGGCCTAAAGGCCGAACTACGAACTCAGACTGGCGTAAACCTGATCTATTCATGAAATTCGTCACGAGACGCCGCGAAAGCCCGCAGTGGCAAGGCGGGCGTGGTTTTGAAAGGCTGAGTGCATTAGTAAATGCTCGATGCCTTTCAATACAAGCCCAACGCCGCCAATGTGAGCTTGCAGCAAATCGCAGTAGAGTTTCATGAACAGGTCAGGTTAAACACGCACTGCTAGAAATAAGAGGCGTTTCTGTGCCTATGTGGCTACATCTCTCTGCCTGCCCGTTTTTAACCTTAAACCGGTAATGGCTGACCGCCGATTTGCATCCGTCATTGATTCCACAAGGCTTCTTCGCCTCTCGGGCAGTGTGACCCAAGACACAACCGCTTCGAGTCGAAGAACCCTTGTGAAACCAAGCCCTGGCGCAACTCAACGATCTTCCATTCCCGTTTTAAGGTTTAATGCTACTCTTCCCGACCACTCATGTCCTTTTCCCTGCCAGCTGAAAATCCTCGAATCCAAATCGTGTCCAGCTTTCAGGAGCTGATCAGCACGCCGTTTGTCGGCGAGGTGAATGCGCTGTGCTGGCCGCGCACCTTGGCGGGGGATTTTGGCGAGGTCGTGGCGCAGTTTGGTGCAGGGGATGGGATCACGATTCTCGATGAGGACTGCCTGAAGCGTCTGTCTCTCAGCCCAGCGGGTCAGCAGGCGGTGGCGATCTTGTTGGAAGACCAGCGGCTGCTGCGTGAGCATGATCTCGACCCTGTCCTCAACTGCATCCATGGGTATCCCCGCGATGAGGAACCTGGGGCGGTGCCTACAGATGTGTTTTCCTTCCATGTCGATAGCGCGCCCGTGCAGGCCGATACCTGGCTCTGCACCTACCACGGTCCTGCCAGTGACGGACTGCCCAATGAGCAAGCTGTGCGTCGAGTCGATGTGCCAGAGACACGCGCGGCACTCCTCCAAGAATACGGCGGTGCCGATGATGCCGACTTTCTCGACTACCTGAGCGACCACTGCTACGACCTCCACTACGCCCCCACTGCTGAGGCCAAACCCTATGGCTTCGGCCTTGGCAACCTCAGGCGCATCGCAGTCGCCTACCCTGACTCCCCAGTGCCGCCCTGCATTCATCGCGCCCCCGAAACCGGTCCAGGTGATCCGCCCCGGCTGCTGTTGATTAGTTAAGCCGAGCCCACCGCAGAACACAGGGCACTCGCAGAATCAGAGAGGTTCACGCAAGAAACTCCCGTCCATCAAACCACGCTTCACGGACAGTCTTGTGGATCAGTATCTCATCTTTCTGCCTACCATTTTTTTGCCATCCAAGTGAATGGCGAGTTTTCATCCTTCTCTGAAGACAGGCAAAAAGAGGGTAGGCAGAAAGATCCTGATTCGCCTGCGCCAGAAAGGTGACACCGCAGAGAAAACCCATTCACTCTGTCCACCTTCTTTCTGTCAGTGTTCAGGGATCAGGCAGCCGTGCGGTTACGGAGGGCTGACAGAAACAATGAGGAATCAATGGGCAAGCCTTTGAACCGACAGGCTACCCCGAGGGGGCGCCGTGTAGATTAAGTGTCCGTGTAGATTAAGTGTCTGTCCCTTGGCGAAGTGACCGTTATCATTGCGGATTTGCACAATGATAACCAGGTTCGTTAGCCTCTTCAATTAGGTGTCGGTGAAATAGTCAGAGTCGATTCTCTTGACTTCGTAGTTGGATGCCGTCGCCACTCCAACACCGTGATCGAACATGAGCTTGGACAAGCGTTGGCCATCAATCAGGATAATCTTGGTCTCAATCCGTGAAGTGTATTCGAGGGCATCCGCAGTGAATCACCTGAGCGTCCAAGTGCCTCGCCGGCGTCTTTGCGGCTACCCCCATATCCCATCCTTACAACTAAATCCACCACCACCCTCTCAAGGAACTCAGGTGGCGCGCTTTTGATCTGTGCTAGGAGCTCGCTCTCGATTTGCCTTCGGACCTGCAAATATGCATTCTCTAATAGCTCTTCGGGCGTTTGAGACTCTTGGACCTCCAACTCGGTAGAATCTAGCTCTTCTTCGTCGGTGGACTTACGGCGATTACGAAACTCGCGATATTCGTCATATCCGTTGAGGACTCGCAAATCGATGCGCGCAGGCTGAGTGCGCAACGCTTCACGACCTCGATCCGTGATCTTTGAAATTGCTCTGCGAGGGGCTATCAGCAAGCCTGCCTGCGTAATGTGTGACTTGGCCCAGCCAATGCGGTTATCAAACAGACGTGCGCCACCACTTGGCAGCATCTCGCGGCGCTCCTCTTCAGTAAGACCAAACTGCTCGCCGAGCTGAGCGACAAGATCGCGATTAAGATGCTCCTTACCATCTGCGTGTGCTTCTAATAGTGGTCGCATTAAAGATTGGAAATCGGGTATTGGCATCAGGTGTTTTGTTCTTGGCTAATGTCTAATCTGTGGCACGGCTGAAAGAGGACTCAGAGAGCGAAGGTAACGGGGGGGGCGTTATCCGCCGCTACCACTACCTTCTTGTTCGCTTCATGCAAATTCTGGTGGGTCATCGGATGTGGGTGAGTCTGTCGCTAGCAGTCTTATAAAGTTCAAAGAACTCGCGCTGATTGAGCCCGGCAAACTGTTGGCGATGATCGATCGTAACGCGCTCTCTACCTTTGTCCGTGAGGTATTCGGGGTGGTGTATGGTAAACCAGACAATGTAAGCGCCGCAGGTTGAATCATGCTTCAATCCAAACTCTTCCAGACCCTTTAACGACGCCATGAGAAATAATTCCGTCTTCATTGGGGAAAACTCGATAATCCCCTCAGGGTCTTTATCGGCATGCTTGAAAAAGTTCATGTCTGCGCGAAGCCATTGGTTAGCTTCTTTGCGGTATTCGTCGCGAAAAATCAAACTGTCGAACAACAGATCCTGCCCACCTCGAGCTACATTAATGTCGTGGATGATCTGGTGGGACGCGCAGGCCAAAGTGTGGACAGCAACATCGTCGCCACCCTGGAACCATAGAGAAATTGCGACACGTAGCTGGCGCAACGCTCCGTCAAGCTTGGTGATCGTGATCTTAGGTGCTAGTGGTGTCTTCATCTCTTTAGCGAATGTTGTTTATCCAAACCTCATTGTGGACGAATCGGATTCGTTCACAGTTTTTTGTGGTATAAAGGGGCTGATTTCGAGAAATAGGGGCTTCATTCCACAGCATGAGAAATTGCCATGAAGGACGCCATTGAGGCGGGGGGCGGCTATGGGTCAAGGAGGGAAAGGGTTTCGGGCCAATGACCCTTTGCGACAGGATTCACAAGATTGTTAGGATTCACAGGTCTGAAAAATCCTGCGAATGGGTTCAGGGAAAGCAGGTTTAGAGATCCTGACCTCGATGGAAAACGGATGATTCGGAAATAGGCAACAGAATGAGCCTCTTGCAAAACCTCGGATCCAAAACCCAAACCGGAGAACATGAGGAAAGCAGGAATGCAGGAAGTCTGATTTTCCTGCCTTCCTGCCTTCCTCATCCATTCAGAACGGATAGTGGCTGGAGGTTTTGCAAGTGGCTTGGATGGGTTTCATTTTGAGACGATGAAGAGCCATTCTCCTGTCACCATTCTTCTGTCGAATCCCAGTTCATGGGGATTCCTGCGCGCTAAGGATATTTGAGCCTAGATTAAAGTGCTCACGGCTTGTTCCAGGGTGCGCGGGCGTTTTGGGTGACTTCGGCGTCCAATTCCTCCATGCGGGTGCGCAGGCGGGTGACGATTTCGGGGTGCTGTGTGGCGAGGTTCGTCTGCTCGCCGAGGTCGTTGGCTAGATCGAAAAGCAGTGTCTCGGGTTCAGCGGCAGGTGCGGCCTTCTTTTTTCCTTTGCCGGGGGCTTGGGGCTTTTTGACAAGCAGTTTCCAGTTTCCCTGACGGATGCCTTCCAGAGCTCCCTGCGAGGTGTAGTAAACGAACTCCTCACGGGGTGATTTTTCCGCCGTGCCCAGCCAGAGGCCGGTGACGTCCAGGCCGTCGATCTTCTTCGTGGTCGGCAGCGGTGCTTTGAGGATGGCGGCGAGGGTGGGAAGCACATCCAGAGTGCCGGTGAGTTCGTTGCATACGCTTCCTGCCGGGACTCCGGGGCCACGGATGAGGCAGGGGACACGCTGGCCGCCTTCAAAGGTTGTGCCTTTGCCATCGCGCAGTGGTCCTGCGCTGCCGCCGTGGTGCTTGAAGGTCAGCCAGGGACCGTTGTCGGTGGTGAAGATGACAAAGGTGTTCTCAGTGAGACCAGTTTCATCCAGCGTGGAGAGCAAGCGGCCGATTTCGGTATCGAGGTGCTCGATGGTGTTGATGTAGGCTCGCTTTGGATCAGGATCACGCACGTCGTCCGGCACATAGAGCGGGATGTGCGGCATGGAATACGGCAGGTAGAGGAAGAAAGGTCGCTCGCGGTTGGCTTTCACGTAGTCGATGGCCTTCTGCGTGCAGCGACGTGTGATGGTACGCTGATCCACGGGCAGTTCGATGATTTTTTCATCCTCCATGAGGGGCGTCTTCCACTTCGTCAGCGTGGATTCTGGGTCCGTCCAAAGCATGTCCATGCCGTCCGGGCCGCCCGGTGGCTTGCCCTCATTGTCGGGATGGTTCATGTCGTTGGAGTAAGGAATGCCGAAGTACGTGTCGAAGCCCTGCGCCGTAGGCAGCACCTCGGGAAGATGGCCGAGGTGCCATTTCCCAAAGCAGGCCGTGGCGTAACCTTGAGCCTTCAGATGATCCGCGATCGTGTGCTCCTCCGGGTGCAGGCCTTTGGTGGAGGTGGGAAAGAGCACATGCTGATGCATATTGACCCTCTTCGGGTAACAGGCCGTGAGTAGCGCCGTGCGCGAAGGCGTGCAAACGGGCGAGGCCACCATGAAGCTGGTAAACTTCCGCCCCTGCGCGGCGAGGCTGTCGAGGTGCGGCGTGCGGATGGTCTTGGAGCCAAAACTGCCGAGATCGCCGTAGCCCATGTCATCGGCAAAGATAAGGATGACGTTCGGTTTCGTGGCGGCCAGAGTTTGGCCACACATGAGCGCGATGAGCGAGGATACGATGAGACGGAATGAAGGTGAAAACACAGCGTCTTAACGTGGGAGTGGCTGCTGTCTTACGCCGCCTGAAAAGTGGGTGACGCTCAAACAGTTTGGGACGGTTCCGTTGCGTCTCTTGATCAGAGCTGTGAATCACTCTTTTACCGCTGGCAGAGAATTCACCATTTTGGCACCTGTCCTGTTGAGTTCGGCGATGGCGGCAGCGCGGAGTTTTTTTACCAGGTCAGAGTTCTCGGGGCGGGCGGCGAGGTTGGTGAGTTCTTCGGGGTCGGTGAGGAGGTCGTAGAGTTCTTCGGGCTCACCTGATTCCAGGGTGCGGATGTATTTGTGGCGGCCTTCAGCAAGCATGAGATACCAGGGGATGCCGGTTTTATGGCGATTGCCTGGAGGTGGTGGCACGACATCGCAGTCGGCACCAAATTTGTCTGCGGTAAATGGTAGCATGGTGGTGTGGGGCCATGCGGTGTCGGGGTTTTTCAAAAGCGGGGTCAGATCGTGACCATGCATGTCCCAGGGGAGGTCGAGCCCGGCGAAGCTGAAGAAGGTGGGCGCGATGTCTGCGCCACCGACGGGACTGCGGCAGACTTTGCCCTCGGGCAGTGTGCCGGGCATGGAGATGATGAGGGGCGACCGTATGTTCGCGTCGTAGGGTGCGAGCTTGGCGCGGAAGCCGTGCTGGCCCCATGCGTAGCCTTGATCGGAGGTGAGCACGACGAGCGTGTTGGCGAGCTGGCCGGATTCTTCGAGCGCGGCGAGCACCTGGCCGATGCCTTCATCCAGGGCACGCACGGCCTGGTGATATTGACGTGACCAGGATGAGAGACTGCGGCCCTGATCGCGCTGTGGGTCATCGCCGACTTCACTGCCCATGGCTTTGTCACTGAGCACGGGTTCGCCCTCAGGACCTTTTTCCCAGGCGGCGATTTTTTGCATGTAGCTGGGTTTGCCTTCGCGTGGCGGATAGATGTCGGCGGGGGTGGCGACTTTGGCATCGGGGTAATCCTTGAGATGCCGATCTGCTGGAGTGTAGGGTGCGTGAACGCCGCCGTAGCAGAGCCAGAGATACCAGGGTTTGGTGGAATCGCGCTTGGTGCCTTTGATGTAATCCGTGGCCCAGCGCGTGTAGTTGTCCGTGGAGTAGCCGGTCACGACCTTTGGCTCGGCACCATCGATGGAGATGAGCTGGTCATGGTAATAGTTAGGCGCGTTGGCGGGATGCTTGGGTCGGTTCCAGACGATCTGTGCGCATGGTTTTGGCACCGTATTGATGCCGGCCGGTGAGCATGGTGACGCGTGAGGGCATGCACCATGAGCCGATGTAAGCATGGGTGAAGCGCACGCCACGAGCGGCGAGCCGGTCCATGTTTGGCGTCTTGGCCCAGGACTCTGCGTGTTCGTAGCAGGAGAGCGTGCGGTAGGAGTGATCGTCCGTGTAGATGAAAAGGATGTTCGGTTTCTTCTCAGCGGCGGTTGAATGGCCGCAGATGAGCGCCAGGAATATGAGGAGAAGGAGCGGTGCTTTCATCAGCGGATGGAGGGGCTGTTTATGGGGCTGGCTTGCCTTTTCCTTTACCTTTCGTTTTGCCTTTACCCTCTTCCTGCAGTGGGCCGGAGAGTGGTGGGTTCTCAAAGTATTTGCCATCGTCGATCATGCGGGGATCACCTGTGCGGGTGAGTTCGGCGAGTAGGCGCTTTTCGAGATCCGCTTTTAAGGCTGCATGAGCGGGATCTTCGGCGAGGTTCTTGGTCTCATGCGGATCGGCTTTGAGATCGTAGAGTTCGTATTTGGGGCGCTTGCCATAGACCCATTCGTAGTGCGCTTTCCACTCGGGTGTATCACGCACACCGACGAGCCAGCTTTTGGTTGGGCCGGCATCTTCATCGGGATGCGTGGTGCGGGTTTCGTTTTCGAGATCGTCCTCGGACGGTGTTTTGCCATCTTGCAGGTTGTAAGGATCACCCATGGGCCAGCGATCTGGGCGGAAGTTGATGATGAGCACATGATCTGCCGTGCGAATGGCGCGCTGTGGGTAGGGCGAGTAGTCAGCGCGGGCGTTTTCGACATGGCGTTCGCGTCCGGTAAAGACCTGGGTGCGGGTGGCATCGACAAGGCCGGACTGATCTGATTTTAAAACGGGCCAGAGGCTGCGTCCGGTCATGACCTCAGGCACAGGTAGGCCGCCAGCTTCGAGAAAGGTGGGGCAGAGGTCCGGCAGACAAACAAAGTCATCGACGACACGTCCACCTTTGACTCCAGGGCCGGTGATGGACAGTGAGACGTTGGTGCCGAAACCGTAGAGATTGCATTTGCCATGCGGAAAACCAGGTGCGCCGTGGTCGCCACTGATGGCGATGAGTGTGTTTTCCCTCTGGCCCGTTTTGTCCAGTTCTGCAAGCAGCGCGCCAATGCTGGCGTCCCATGCTGCGATCTCGCCAAAGTAATCGGCTAGGTCTTCACGCACTTCAGGGACATCGGGTAGGTAGGGCGGCATTTTGCCTTTCAAGCTATCGGGGTCGATGTTCCAAAGCTTCTTGCCACTGCCTTTGATCCACTTGCGATGCACGTTGGTGGGTCCGAACCAATAACAGAAAGGTTTGTCCTCTTTGTTGGCAGCGATGAAGTCGCGGAAGTTCACACGAGCTTCATCATAGAGCTCCTCTTTGGCGGCATCGAGCGCTTTACCTTCAGCGACCATTTTGGTCACGTTCTGAGAGAACAGGTTGATGCGTCCGCCTGCTTTCTGGAAGGAATACTGGCCGCCGCCATAAGGTGCGTCTGTGGGGGTGCCTGGTCCCCAGACTTT
>JAPLUM010000273.1 GCA_026397605.1 Verrucomicrobiota bacterium
GGATCAAAAGTCGGCCCTTCATTGTGGTCGCCATCGCGATTCCAAATGCCATCGCCCACGAAAGCCGTGTTTGGCCGCGCATCTGCCGCGTTCGCCGTCGAATAAGAGAAAGCATCGCGGCTATCATAAATGGCCACGCCATTGACCATGCGCCCCGTCGCCCCGAGTCCCGTGCCAGTCTTTGTCGTCGGAATCACCGGCACACGCGGTATGCGATAAACCGTGGCCGTGTTCGTCGGGAAGCTAGGGAAGTTCGCCGGCCAAGGCCCCATCGTGTAGCTAGCCAACCCCGTGGTGCGGATGTAAACCCAGTTCGCCGAGTAATTGATCTCCGTCA
Organism: Verrucomicrobiota bacterium; assembly: GCA_026397605.1. Taxonomy (GTDB): domain Bacteria; phylum Verrucomicrobiota; class Verrucomicrobiia; order Verrucomicrobiales; family Verrucomicrobiaceae; genus Prosthecobacter. Next base: position 338 of record JAPLUM010000273.1, read on the forward strand.
CCCCTGAATACGTCGGCAGCGCCTGCGTTGTCGTGCCCCGTGTCCAAGTGGTCGATTTCGTCCCCGCCGTCTCATCTGCTGTGCTGGCATAGATGCGGGCATATTTACCGGAGTTCTCCGTGAACCAAGACGTGAGTTGTGGATTCTGCGCATGGGTGACAGTAGCGCAGATGAAAGCGAGGCTCAGGATGAAGCGAATCATGGACATAAAAGAAAAAAGGCAGGGAATTTCCACATATTTGCGGCAGGAATGTTAAGCAATGATGTAGATAAGCCGGAAATTTTGTCAGGATTATGTAGAGACGCAGCAGATCGCCCAATTTTCTGAGGCTGGCAGGTTGGCATCAAGAATCTATTGGCCAGATGGCCAATGAGAATCTTAATGACAGTGAACTCCATGCAACTCATAGAGTTGTAATCTTCAAGCGGACGAACTTCTTTAACGTGGCGCTTATAGCGGGCAGGACGCGAACGGTGACAGTCTCGGTGATGCCATCGGGATTCGAAGTGGTGCTGACGAGTTCAGAGGACGTGCCTGGCGAAGGCCAGGTGGTGAGGTCGTCGCTGATCTCAACGGTGTAGATGAGATCCAGCGCTCCGATGCGTCGTGGGTAGCGAACTTCAAGATACTGGAGACCATCAGCGGCTTTAGTGACAGGGACGGCGCTGACGGGATCGGTTTCGTTGGCTTGAGGGCTGGTGTTGAAGGCGTATTCGAGGAGATTACTCCGACCATCTTTGTCGATGTCGCCAAGCGGACCGTTGATGGTGGCGCTGCTATTCGGGTCGATGCCGTTGGCGATTTTCCAGGCATCGGAAACGCCATCGTTTTGGGTGCTGACGGGCTTGATGACGGTAAGCGTGCCTGCGCTGCTGGTGTAGCTGCCATTAGTGCTGGAAACGATAAGATCGTAGTTCGCAGCATGATTGCTATTAACGTTTGAAAGCGTGAGCGTGGCCATGAAGGTGCCATTCACCAGGGTACTGGTGCTGTTGAGTAGTTGGTAATAGCTGGTGGCTCCGCTGATCGGCGTGCTGTTCTTCCGCCACTGCACACTGGGGACTCTGCCATAGCTAGTGAAGGCGGCGTAAAGCGTGATGTTGCTGCCTTGCTGCACGCTCTGAGTGATGCCGGGCGGGCCAATGAAAGGCGCATAGTTCTCAGCGGTGAGGCCCGTGATGGAGGTGGTCAGTGAGGTGATGATGCTTGCATAGGCAGCATTGGCAGCGAGATCGGTGGTCTCGTAGGGATCATCGGTCATGTTGAAGAGTTCATTGACGACTGGCGGGCCTTTGGCGCGGATGAGTTTAAACATCTTAGTGCCACCATTCACGGGATCGGTGAAGGTTTTCAAGGCGACTGGCAATGCAGCGCCGGTGACCAGCGCGGTGGGGCGTGTGATGCCGTCTGGATTGCCGCTGTTGATGGATTGCAGTGCAGGCCAGAGATTGAGGCCGTCAAAGGGTTTCGTGTTTTGTGGGGTCACTCCGACAGCAGCGGCGATGGTGGGGAAAAGATCGCCGACCCAAACATATTGATTGCTGACGATGCCAGCGGGCAAGACACCAGGCCAGCGAATGGCCGCAGGCGTGTGAATGCCGCCGTCGTAGCTGTCGTTCTTGGTGCCGCGAAGTGGATCATTGAAGGAGCCTGTGGGCTCATTACCGCCGTTGTCGCTGATATAGACGACGATGGTGTTGTTGGTGATGCCTTCACTATCGAGCGCATTAAGCACTCGACCCATCGCGACATCCATGCAGTCAACGGCCGCGCAAAGGGTGCGCCGTGCGGAATCTGTGACGCCGAGGTTTTGATACTTGGTGATGTAGCTCGCAGGAGCCTGAACACCAGCATGGACACCGTTAAAGGCGAGGTAAAGCAGCAAGGGTTTTGCTTTATCGCGACCAACGATTTGGGATACGGCTTTGTCCGCGAGCAGGTCGGTGGAGTAGCCGCCGTTGCCTTGCAGATCGGTGGTTTCATTCGGCACGATGGAGACGCCATTGAGCCACCAATCCTGACGATTGTTCAAGCCAGGATCACTGCTGGTGTGCGTGTAGTAATTGATCGCGCCGCCAAGTTGGCCGTAATGGGTATCCCAACCGCGGCTTTGTGGAAGATAGGCTGTGCCTTCGTGTTGAGCGGTGACAGTGGCTCCGTTGAGCGTGGTGGTATAAATGTTGTTCGCTGTGCCACCGAGATGCCACTTGCCACACATGAAGGTCTGATAGCCTGCGGTCTTGAAGCTCTGCGGCATCATGTGCTCAGAGACATCAACCCCACGCTGATTGCCTGAATTGGTGCGAATGGTGCTGCGTCCGGTGAGCAGGCTGCAGCGAGTGGTGGCGCAGACTGGGGTGGCATAGAATTTTTCCAATCGTATGCCTTCGGTGCCGATACGTGCCATGTTCGGCGTTTGCACAGGGACTTGGCCAGCCGGCGTGTGGTAACTCACATCTCCCCAGCCTTGGTCATCGGTGACGATGAAAACGACGTTCGGTGCGGTGGCCGTAGTAACCGTCAGCATGAAGGCTCTACTGCCGATTCGTCCGGCACTGTCAGTGACTTTAATAGTGACATTAAAAGTGCCTTGCGCCGAAGTCGTGCCACTGATCACACCGCCGCCGCTGAGCGTCATGCCGTTCGGCAAAGCGCCTGAGACGATACTCCACACATTGCCGC
>JAPLUM010000754.1 GCA_026397605.1 Verrucomicrobiota bacterium
GAAGCTTTCACCACTGCGATGGTTGTAATTGACCATGTAACTCACACGTCCGATCGTGCCATCCACTGAGGTGTAGTTTGAGTAAAAGTCATTCGTACCGACCAGATTCTGAGTGCTGAATTCAAAAGGCTTATCTGGATTCGGACGATGAGAAATGTAGTTCAATGAGCCCGCAGGTTGAGGGCCATAGAGCAGGGATGAACCACCGCGTACGAACTCCATCCGATCCATCGACTCCAGTGGCGGCGCGTAATAGACCGTCGGGTAACCAAACATGTCCATGACAAAGGGGATGCCGTCTTTAAGCACCAAAAGATCCTGAGATTCATGGGGATCACCAATGCCGCGACTGCCGAGAGACAGCAGGGAATTGTTAGACAGTTCGCTCACGAGAAGACCCGGTGTCTTCGAAAAGGCCTGGCGATAGTTATCGGTTTGGATCTGAGGCAGCGAGTCAAAGTCGATCACACTGGTCTTTTTCCCCGCGAAGATCTTGCCATCGAGAACATCTGGCAAAAACGGCCCCTGAACGACCGGCTTGGATTCACTCTCTGCCGTCACCACGATCGTGTCCAGAGTCTGTGTTTCAGTCGCTCCAGAAGGGGAAACTTCCGTTTTTGGAGCAGCTTCTTGGGCATATGCAGCCGACGCCATCAAGGCAGCGACAAGGGATAAATAGGAGCGTTTGTTCATGGAAAATCTTCTTTCTTGCGAGTTGAGACACCGTCTCAACAATTGCATCTTGGCTTATTGAGAACTAAACGCAACTAAATTCTGCGACCTTGTCGCAATAAATACAAAATCTGCGCTTCTTCCGCCAAACGCCACACATCGAAGGCCCCGAGGGACTTATCCTATCCAAGTATATTTGGATAACCATGTCCCCATCCTAAAAGGCTGAGGACCAGCCTCCCTACCAGTTTGTTCTTTCGATGATTTTGAACGTCATCGGCTTCTGTATGAAGTGTCCATTCCATCGCAGACTCCTAGCCTGAATTATTCCTGAGCCTTCTGCGAAAAAAATTGAGAAGCCCATGGAAGCACCACCACTATCACTCTTCCTCCATCAATTTAACCGCCAGCTTTCGCATGACATGGCGCTGCTGGAGGTTGTCGGTACGCTCAAAGGCTTCGTCGAGATTGCGGAGCATGCGCAGGAGGATCTGGTCACTCGTGGCAGGATGGCGGATGACGTCTTCCATGGCTGGATTGGCGGCGGGATGATGCTTGGCCACGTCTGTGGCGAGCATGAAACGTCCGCGATTAAAGCAGTCCACCAGCCAAGTGCGGCCAGCGATCTCGGTGCGGGCCAGAAAATGCCCGGGGAAGTTGCAGCCCTGGATGTCTAGACCAAAACGCTGACCCAGGAGACGATAGAGGCAACTGAGGCTGATGGGATTTCCGAGGCCGGTTTCCAGCACCCAGAAGAGGTTGCTGTTGTTGGCGGTGTAATAATCTTTGCTGTTCCCACGAAAGCGCACGGTGCCTTCATTGACGGCAAAGAGCCATTCACTGAGTTCACGAGCATCCATCTTACCCCGATCACGAAAAGCCTCTTCGGCTAGGGCATCCAGGCGCAGTGCCAGATCACCGACTTGAGTGCGCCAGCCATGCAGGTAAGCAGAGATTTGGGCCATGCCTTCTTCCAGCTCTGCATGCGGATTTGCCAGCCAACGCCAGCGCATCCAGGTCTCCTCAAGCTCGGCGCGACGAGCGGGCTCCAGCAGGCGGCCAAAGTGGCGTTCTTCATCGGCACTGAGAGGGCGCTTTAAATGCTGGAGCCGCTCTGGCAGCTCACGTCTCATGCTGGTGAGTTCACGCTGCACAGCCTCTTGCACCACCTTCGAATCGTCGTCGAGGAGAGAGAGAAGGTGATCGATCTGCACAATGGCTGACATGCTTTGTAAATAGCAGAATGTTCACCGGATAGCCAAGCCCGAAATTGAATAGTTATAGCTCAGGCAGATCGCCGATCTTTAGTCCCTCGCGGATGATCTCCAATCCACTAAGAAGGGTTTCTCCTTCGAGTGTGGTGAACTTCACGGTGAGAGTGCCGTCGGTGACTTGAATATCGGTGAGGGTTTGGGTCATGGCGACTTGCTTGGCGGGCACTTCGATCTTAGTCAGGGCTGGCTGGTCTTGCAGGGCGATTTCGAAGACGTGCTTGGCATCATCGGGCGAGGCAAAGGTGAGGCGGACAGTGTAGGTGCCGGATTTCAGGCCGGAGATGGTGACAGCACGCAGACCTTTGACGCCACTGGCGGCGACCCAGGGCCAGCCTTGGCCGCCTTTCATCCAGAGGGAGTGCTGATAGTAAAACTCGGGCTTCTCAGGCTCAGTACGCACTTGGATTTCAGGTGAGGGTCCGCCGACGCTTGGGAAATCGAGCCACAGCGTGCCGTCGCGGGTTTTGCGGTCGCCAGGAGCCCCGAAGTTAATGCCGAGGCGCTCGATCTTGCCGTTGAGCGAAGCGGCAGGCACCGCCCCCCAGGTAGCCCATTGCTCGAAACGCTCTGGCATGGAGTAAAGCGCCAGCGCCATGGGCAGAGGGTAGCTGCAGGTGCAGCCTTCGTAGAAATAGGGAACGTTCAGGATGCCACCTGCGGGCACGATGCTATTAGTGCAGCCACTGCGCGGACCGCTGATGTGGATGGTGCCACTCTCCACTTGCTTGTCGTAAAAGGCAGCGGTGCCACTTCTAAAAGTGTAGATGTTGCCATAGTCGAAGCCGCCATCGCAGCCATAGCTTTTTGGGAAAATGCGTGGCTCCAGCTCGCCAGTCAGTGGATTGCTACGCTGGCCTGATTTTGGCTGGTCAGGCTTCCAATCGTTGGTCTGGGTCGGGGGTCGGTATTGAGAGGGCTGGACACTTCGCTGATCCACCTTGCCAAATTTCTGGCGGAGCATGGGAGCCTCGTATTCATCCAGCAAGCGGCCTGTGTAGATGTCGCTAAACACGGGGGCTAACAGCTTGTAATCAAGTTTGCCTTTGCGGTGCGTGATATCGAGCCAGTCTTTGTCCGCTGTGATCATGACACCATCGACGATCTTGGGCTGTGGCGAACGCTTGAAGTTACTCAAGGCATCATCAAACCACAGCACGCCCAGCGGTGCCTGCACGAGCGGGTCTTCGCTGGATTTCCAGTCAGCGAGATAATTTGTGGAGCCTTCGAGTGGGCCACGGGTGTGTATGAGTTTGCCTTCAAAGGAAATAAGCTTGCCTCCATTGGGGCTGAGCACGTCGCCGGGAACTTCATCACCGATCACGATGTCGGCGAAATAAGGAGGAAGACCTTCTGCGGACGGGATGAACGAGAGCCGCTCGCCGTAGATATGGCTGTGGGTGAGTTTTTTGCGGAAGGTAAGATCCTGACCGACGACGATCAGATTCAGGGCACTCTCACTAACAAGCGCTTCAATGAGGCCAGGCACCCCAGGCTCTGTGAGCAGAGCATAGCCATGGCGCGAGCCAGAAGCACCGAATATCTTGCGCGCTAATTCCGCGGCTGTTTGATCGCCTGGTATGAGCATCAGGCGGCGAGCAGCCTTTGCAGGCGCGGGCACGCCCGTTCCGTGGGCGCTGAGCTTGCCATCCGTGGTGACAACAAAGACTTTATCATCGGCCACGACGACACTGTGAGCATCGGGAAAAGTCTCGAAGCTGATCTCTTTTTCAGCGGCATGCAGCGTTCGCTGAATGCCCGTTTGGCCTTCGGCGCGGGGTTTGTCCTCATGGCGCTTCACGTTGACGGCATCATCGAAAAGCAGACCACGCCGTTTAAGTTTGAATGCCTCTTGTTCGGCGGGAGTGGAGGCAAACCAACCGCCGGTGAGTCGGCCTGCGGAGGGCAGCTCGAATTGTTTGAGCACGCCGGTTTTAAGACCGAGACGGGCCGGATAGGCGTTGCTGCATGGCACTACGAGATCGTCTCCGTCGATCAGTAGATAACCCTGCGGGGCAAGCCCACCCATGGCTTCGGTTTGATGCGGATGGATGCCGTAGAGGTAGGAGCAGCGGTCATTGCACCAGATCTGATCACCCGTGGCGGCGTCCCAGCAAAAAACAAACGTGCCTTCCAGCGGCCAGACTCCGGCAGCAAAATAGACACGACCCTCCTTGACGACAGGTCCACCGCGTATCGGCCATACAGAAATGAGCCGCTGATTACCCAACAACTTACGATTCGAGGGCACAGCACGTTTTGACCAGACAGTAGAACCGTCAGCGAGCTTCACGCAGCGCATCACGCCATCATCGGAGCCAAAGAGGACAAGATCGCCGATGATGACTGGGGCAAAGCGAACAGGGCCATCGGCCAGGGCTCGCCAGACTTCCGCGCCTGTGTCGGTATCGAAAGCAATGAGGCAATCCTCACGCGAGCTGCCAACGATGAGCTTCTTCCCAGCGACGACAGGCTCATAGCTGCGATCAAACTGAAGCCGGGTCTCTTTGAAGGCAGGCCGCAGCAGTGGCAGATAGTGCGTCCAGAGGAGATCGAGTTTCTCCGGCATCGCCTGAGGCGTCGAGGCGGTGCGTCCGGCATCATGACGCCACATCGGCCAGTCGGCAGCCTGGAGAACAGCAGCGCAAAAAAAGAAGGTGAAGAATCGAAGCATGTGCGGCTTACATTACGGGATGATTTCACCAAAGCTTCGCGCGACGCTGATACTGCTCACATTTTTTGTGAGCGCGTCAGTCTGGGCCTGCCAGGTGCCGGTGTTTCGATATGCCCTGGAGCGCTGGCAGCCTGGCCTCTATCAAGCCACTGCGCCAGAAGGGATGAAGGCTGATCCGCAGGCCAACCTCAAGGTGAAGAAGGCTGCGGGAGCTTCTCAGATCGAGCTGTTCTATCCACCAACACTACGACAAGCCACAGAGAAACCGATTTGGTCAGCTCCGATGACTGAGGCCAATTGGCGACTCATGATCGATTCGCCCATCCGGCAAGAGCTGCGGAAAAGGCTGCTCGCAGGGCAATCGGCGGTCTGGCTGCTGGTCGAGTCTGGGGATGCGGCAAAGGATGACGCAGCGGCGAAAATCGTCGAAGCTGGACTTCGAGCCGCGCAGGAGAAACTGAAGCTACCGGATGGCGTCTTGACTCAAGCCGAAGCCAATGACCCGACCAAGCGTCATGAAAATGCCGACGTTCTACTTTCGACCCTGCCCCTGAAGATCGAATTCTCGACCCTTCGTGTAAGCCGAAAAAACGCGGGCGAAGCGGCCCTGATCGCGATGCTGATGCACATCGAACCAGATCTAGGGGACTACTTGGACGAACCGATGGTCTTTCCCATCTTTGGTCGTGGCCGTGCTTTAGAGCCGATCCTGGGCAAGGGTATCAATGCAGACAATCTCTACGAAGCCTCGACCTACCTCTGCGGTGCCTGCTCATGCGAAATCAAGGAACAGAATCCAGGGATCGACCTTCTCATGGCGGCTAACTGGGGCGCGGCAGGTGCTGATGAAGAAATGCCTGAAACCGTGGTGATCGAACCGCAGCCGAAATCGACGACGCGGACATCGACTCTATGGATCGGACTCATCACAGCGCTTTTGGCCTTAGCTGCTTGGCTGATGCGTGGCTCTAAGCGCCATTAAAAAATTTAGTGCCTATTTTCCAGAGACTCGCCATGATAGCAGGTTCATGCGCCTAGCCATTCTGCATTACACTCACAGCCCCGTCATTGGTGGGGTCGAGCGGGTGATCCGTGATCAGGCAGCTGCACTGCGATTGATGGGACATGCGGTGGATATACTCGATCACGCTCAATGGAAAAAAGCCGTTCACTCTGACTTTGCCGCCGTCATCGTCCACAATGTCTTTACCATGCCATTCGATCTCGAGTGGACGCGCGAGCTCACGGCCCTGGCAGAGGCTGAAACAGGCATACGCTGGATCAATTGGGTGCATGATGTGGCCGCCATCAATCCCCACTATGCCCACATCGACTTGAATGAACCCGTGCCAAATGCCCAACACGTGGCCGTATCAGAAGTCAGACGCCAAGACTACGCCAGCGCCACTGGACTACCTTTGGAAAGCATCCGCGTGATCCCGAACGGACTGGATTTTGCCGCAGTGCTAGGACTGACACCGCGGATTGCTGAGTTGAGGCTTTGGGAACACAATCTCGTGCTGGCTCACCCGACACGCTTGATTCGGCGGAAAAACCTGGAACTAGGCATCCGCACAACCGCGAAGCTGCGGCAAGCTGGTTGTGACATTCTATATGCCGTGACAGGCGCCCCAGATCCGCATCAGGCAGATGGAAAAGCGTATTTCAAGGAATTGAAAAATTTGGCCGAAGAAATGGGCGCAGGTGACTCATTACTCTGGCTGGGAGAGACGAATCCGCTCTCCGATGAAGATGTGCGGAGCCTGTATGTCGTAGCAGACGCCCTGTTTTTCCCAAGCACAGGAGAGGGCTTTGGCCTACCCTTGATCGAGTCTCTGGCGCACCGCCTGCCTATTTTCTGCTCCGATCTTGCGGTTCATAGGGAGGTGCTTGGTAAGGCCGGGCGTTATTTCGGGGTGGATGAAAAGCCAGATGTAATCTCGGCACAGATCATGCATTGGTTAACGACCGACACCGTGGTCCACCACCGACGCCAACTCTGGCGGGAACACGATATGGTTAAAATTTGCCAAGAACACCTTGAGCCTCTGCTCCTTACAGCTACCGCTACTCCTACAGCTTCTGCTATCCTTTTAACATGACCGACCCCAACCGTCCCTCAGCCGAGATCCTTGCCATCCTGGAAGCGCGCCACAGCAATCCCTTCGGATTCCTCGGCAAACAACCCTCCGAGCTCGGCGTCATCGTGCGCACTTTTCAGCCAAAGGCCCACGCCGTGAAGCTCCTGGCCAGAGATGGCAGCGCCAGCTGGCCCATGCAGCGGGTGCATCACCATGGCTTCTTTGAATGCCTCATTCCGACCGAAGCCAAAAATGTCGATTTCACCTCCCTCTCCTACGACCTAGAACTCGCCACTTTTGAAGGAGAAATGACACGCATTAGCGATCCGTACTCCTTTGGGCCAGTTCTCGGTGACCAAGACATTTATTTTTTCCGTGAGGGCACGCATCAGCGGCTCTGGGATTGCCTGGGAGCTCGTCTGCGCACCATGGAAGGGATTACTGGAGCCAGCTTTGCCGTTTGGGCGCCAAACGCCCAGCGCGTCTCCGTCGTCGGTGATTTTAATGATTGGGATGGTCGCCGGCATCCGATGCGCTTGCGAATCGAAGGTGGACTGTGGGAAATCTTCCTGCCCGGCATCACAGAGCTGACGCATTACAAATTTGAGGTCTTAGCCGCTGACGGCGGCCTCCAGTTGAAAAGTGATCCCATGGCCTTCTTCGGCCAGCACGGCACGCAAACCGCCAGCCTCGTCTTTGACCTGAACCGCTACAGTTGGGGAGATCAGGAGTGGATGCAAAAACGCGCAGCGACCAATCTCTACAACACACCGATGAGTGTCTATGAGGTCCATCTCGGCTCCTGGAAGCGCATCCCGGAAGAGGGAAACCGCTCCAAGTCCTATCGCGAACTGGCGGACGATCTGATCCCCTATGTGAAGAGCATGAACTTCACCCACATCGAGCTGATGCCCGTCTCGGAGCATCCCTTTGATGGTTCGTGGGGTTATCAGGTCACCGGTTACTTCGCGCCGACGAGTCGCTTTGGCAATCCGGATGAGTTCCGCGAGTTCGTGGACCGCTGTCATCAGGCAGGCATCGGAGTGCTGCTTGATTGGGTGCCTGGACACTTCCCGAAAGATGCTTTTGGTTTGGCTAAGTTCGACGGCACGGCTCTCTATGAGCACGCTGACCCGCGCCAGGGTGAGCACCAGGACTGGGGAACTCTCATCTTTAACTATGGCCGCCCTGAGGTGAAAAACTTCCTCATCGCCAATGCGCTCTTCTGGCTGGATCAATACCACATCGACGGACTGCGTGTAGATGCCGTAGCTTCCATGCTTTACCTGGACTACTCCCGCAAGCCATGGGCCTGGGTGCCTAACAAATACGGCGGTCGTGAGAACCTGGAGGCCATCGACCTAATGCGGGATCTAAACCGCATCTGCTACGAGAAACATCCCGGCACCACGATCATCGCCGAGGAGAGCACCGCCTGGCCTGGAGTGTCAAAACCCACCGACATTGGCGGACTCGGCTTTGGCTTCAAATGGAACATGGGCTGGATGAATGACAGCCTCAGTTATATCGAAGAGGATCCCATTCACCGGAAGTATCATCATGGAGATGCCACCTTTTCCATGCTCTATGCTTACGATGAAAATTTCGTCCTCGTGCTCAGTCATGATGAAGTCGTGCATGGTAAGGGCAGCATGATCCAAAAGATGCCCGGAGATCGCTGGCAGAAGTTTGCCAATCTGCGCATGTTTTATGCCTGGATGTGGGCGCACCCAGGAAAGAAGCTCATCTTCATGGGCTGTGAATTTGCCCAGTGGCAGGAATGGGGGTACGAGCGCAGCCTCGACTGGCATCTCTTCATGGGAGAGGAACATGCCTCCATGCAAAAACTCATCAAAGATCTGAACTGGCTCTACCAGACACGCCCAGCCATGCATGCCCTGGATCACGAGTCTGGCGGTTTCCGCTGGCTGGATGCTAGTGATGGCGAAAACAGCATCTTTGCCTTCATGCGCATGGCTCCAGATGGGGACAAAGTGTACTGCATCATCAATGCCACCCCGGTCCCGCGGAAAGGCTACCGCGTCGGTGTGGCAGAGCCTGGCAGTTACCGCGAGCTCATCAACACCGATTCCCCTGGCTACTCTGGCAGCGGCATGACCAATCCTCTACCCATGCCTGCCGGTCAGGTGGAGTGGCAGGGACAGCCGTGGAGCATCCTCATCGAGCTACCACCGCTCGGGGCTGTCTGGCTAGGCAGATAGGTCACTATGTCATTGGCCCTCGATTCCCTGCTAAACACCGTGCCTGAGCTCAGCTCACGCATGGTGAAGACGCTAGAGAAAGAAGGGCTGACGACCGTCGGCGATGTCATCTCCTGGTTGCCGTTTAGGCATGAAGATCGCACCCGTGATGAGAACGTCTCCTTTCAGGTCAGTGACATCCCAGTTTGCCATCGCGTGCTCGTCACGAAGACCGGTAACAAATTTTTTGGGCGTCGAGGTTCCGGCATGTTTGAGGCCAACGTCGAGCCCTCAGGCGGCGCCAGCATGGGCCAGCTCCTGACTCTACGCTGGTGGAGCATGCCCTTCATGAGCCGAGTCATCGCCGAAGGGCAACAGCTCATCGTCTATGGCAAGATCAAGGAGTTCAAAGGTAAGCTCTCCATGGACCATCCCGAGTATGAGATCCTGGAAGATGATGAAACCGCCACCATCCACAGCGGACGCATCACGCCTGTATATCGGCTCAAAGCAGGCATCACTCAGAAAACTCTGCGCACTGCCGCCTACCACATTGTTCAGAACCTCGCAGATAATTTCACCCACGATGTGCTGCCAAAACCCAGCGAGCAGGGCGAGTTCGCAGGCTGGGGCCGCGCACGAGCGCTGAAGGCGGTACACTTTGCAGACAGCCAGGAGTCTCTGGAAAAAGCGCGCCGCTATCTCGCGCTGGAAGAGTTTTACGGCTATCAACTCCGCGTCGTCCGGCGGCGGCGCGCCGTTCTAGAATCAGGAGGCCATGCGCATGTGGCAGGCAACCTAGCGCGCGAGTTCGAGGCAGCACTGCCCTTTGAAATGACCGGCGCGCAAAAACGATCTCTCCTAGAAATTCAGCAGGACATGGCCAGCAACGCACCAATGAATCGCCTGCTGCATGGCGACGTCGGCAGCGGAAAAACCGTCGTCGCCTTTGCCGCCATGCTGGGAGCTGTCGAGTCTGGCAAACAAGCCGCCCTCATGGCACCAACGCAGATCTTGGCAGATCAACATTACCAAACCGCTCGGAAATGGCTGGAGCCTCTGGGCCTTAGTGTAGCGCTGCGGACGGGATCGAGATCTGAAGAATGGAGCGCGCGCGTCCCGCGTGCTGTTTCGTGCGTCCCGCAGGAAACCGTCCCATCGCTAACTAAACAGACAAGATACACAAAACGGAGATTGCCCCACTTCGAGCGTCCCTGGGGGAAGTATTTCATCACCTTTCCCACTGCCTCCAGAAGAGAACTCACGCCAGTCGCGCGCTCACTGATCCTAGATGCACTGAAGCATTTTCACACGCAGCGTTATCATTTGTATGCAGCCTGCATCATGCCCGATCATGTGCATTTCCTCTTTGAGCCAGGAGTGAAAAGCCGCGACACAGAAACGGGGGACCCGATCTTTTATCCGCTGAGTGAGCTACTGCATTCCATCAAATCCTTCAGTGCTAAGGCGATCATTAAATCCGGCTGGCACGATGAGCGTGTCTGGGAAAAAGAGAGCTTTGATCGACTGATCCGATCTGAGGAGGATTTGCAGAGCACATTCACTTACATCGTTCAGAATCCGCACGAGGCGAGGATCGTCGGGCCGGAGGAAAATTATGAGTGGATCTGGTCTCCTGGGGACGATGCCGCGCAGGATGCGCGCCATAGCACGCGAGACGCGCGCGCTCCTGCTCCATCTCCTGAAATCGTCATCGGCACGCACGCGCTGCTGCATGATGCAGAGCTGGTCAAAAACCTCGGTCTCGTCGTCATTGATGAGCAGCATAAATTCGGGGTCGCTCAGCGCGCCAAGTTAATTCAAAAAGGCAACACGCCGGACGTGCTGGTCATGACCGCCACGCCGATCCCTCGCACCTTGACCCTGACCATCTATGGGGATCTGGATGTCTCCACCATTGACGAGCGGCCCAAAGAGCGAGGCAAGATTATCACCAAAGTAAGGCCTGCCACCAAGCAAGCGGAAGCCGCCAAATTTCTCCTGGAGCAACTAGAAGAAGGTCGGCAAGCCTACTTGGTGTATCCTTTGATCGAGGAATCAGAAAAGCTGGACGTCACCGCCGCCAAAAAAGGCCACGAACAGTGGAGCAAGCTGCTACCCAACTTCAGCGTCGGCTTACTGCATGGGAAACTGGATGCCGAAGAGAAAGACCAAGTCATGCGCGACTTCCGCGCCGGCAAGCACGAGGTCCTCGTCTCCACCACCGTCATCGAAGTCGGCGTGGACGTGCCCAATGCCAGCGTCATGTACATCCACCACGCCGAGCGCTATGGATTGGCCCAGCTGCATCAGTTACGCGGTCGTATTGGCCGTGGAGAGCACACATCATACTGCGTTAGGCAAAGCCCAAAGCGGCCAAGCACCCCTCAAATTTGCCGAACTCTTGGCTGATACGCGCCTTGTCCGCCTAGCACGTCAATTGGCAGAGAAGACGCTGGATGAAGACCCCCTGCTCAAAGCCACACGCTTTGCAGATATCCGCGCATTCATTTTTCAAGAGGACATTCCCCAGGCGATGATGCAGTAGGCTCCTGAGGCTTTGCTTCCGGGAAGCAGATCCCTTGGACGAAGTTCCGCGCGGACGCGAAACTTGGCACGCGAGACGCGCGCGCTCCTGCCCACGCGACTAGCCAACGTGCCATGAAATCCAGACTGAAGCCGATGCAGGCTCCGGCAAAAGCTCCCCCGATAGCGCCATAAAGCATGATGAGCCAATCACTTGGAAAGGCAGAGAGCGTTTCGGAAAACTGCTTTCCTAACCAAGCACAAACAGCACCTGCGGGAACGCCTACCAGGATTCCGCATTGAAGAAAAAACATACGGAAACCAACAGCTGCACGTCCACTCAGTAAACCCAGGAGAAAGGACGAAGAAACCACGCCGAGGCTAAGCAGAATCGCTGTACAAACACAGCCCACGAGACCGATGGCCAGCCCGACACCAATCAGGATGAGAGCCACCACGAGAAACACGAGTCCGAAGATGAACATGGGCGAATGTGCTCACTTTCCCAGGGGGTGCAAGAATTAGGGTAGGAGGTGGCTTGTTTATAGAGTCAGAGATCCCTCGGACGAAGTTCCGCGCAGAAACGACACTTAGCACGGACGTAGTCAGACGATCTGAATACCTTGCTTGATCAGGAGAGCTGCACTTGTGACCGCAGATTCAGTTCGGGCGTGGATTCTCAGCAGCACCTGCCCTGCGCAGATCTCCGTGCCCACCTTCACCATCTGATCCACACCGACCGCGAAATCGACCGGATCACTGGCTCTTGAACGACCTGCCCCAAGCTCCAGAACAGCTTGACCGATACTGCGCGCATCCATGCCAGTGAGTCTGCCGCTGCCATCTGCTTTGAGTTCATGGATGACCGGTGCGCGGTGGACACTTTCCATTCGTTCCAGAGCCGTCACATCCCCGCCCTGCGCAGCGACCATTTGCTGAAACTTTGCCCATGCGGCGCCAGAGTGCAGTTTGATCTTCAAAGCTTCACGCGAAGAGTTTGAGACTGCGGCGCAGAGATCTAGCACGATGTCTTCCAGATCCGCAGGCCCCTGCCCTTTCAAGCAGCGCACAGCTTCGGCCACTTCCAGAGCATTGCCTGCGGCCTCGCCGGTGGGCTCACTCATGGGACTGAGTCGGACACTGGAGCGCACCCCCAGAGCATTCCCCGTCTGCACCATGCTATCCGCCAGCGCTTGCGCGGCAGACTCCGTTTTCATGAAGGCCCCCGTGCCATACTTCACATCCAGTACCAGCCGGTCCAGACCCTCGGCCAATTTTTTGCTCAAGATGCTGGCCGTGATCAGCGGTATGCTAGGCACGGTACCGGTGACATCTCGGAGCGCATACAGCTTCTTATCCGCTGGGCAAATGTCCGCCGTTTGCCCGATCATGGCGCAGCCGACTTCTTCAATCACGCGGTAGATTTCTGCTTCACTGAGCTGCGTGCGGAAACCGGGAATGGACTCCAGTTTGTCCAGCGTGCCGCCAGTGATCCCCAATCCACGTCCAGAGATCATCGGCACCCAAAGACCGTCACAGGCCAGCAGTGGCGCGATGATCAGACTCGTCTTATCGCCAATGCCGCCCGTGCTATGCTTATCCACCCGCATGGGAGATCCAGCTGGCCAATGCAGGCTGAAGCCACTGTGCAGCATGGCATGAGTCAGCGCGGCCGTTTCCTCCGTGGACATGCCTTTAAAATAGATGGCCATGGCCAGCGCACTCATCTGATAGTCCGGCATCTCCCCACAGGTAAAAGCCGTGATCAGCGCGTGAATTTCATCACTGGAGAGCGCGCCACCTTCGCGTTTACGTTCGATCAGACTGGGAATGTGCATTACCGAAGATGCACCGAAGATGCCTTTTATCCAAGCTTTGAATCTAGTATCGAGGACAGACGATTGTTGTGTTGCCACAGAAACACAGAAATACAGTTTAATTAGGCCAGCGTTGGTTCCTGTTAATCCTGTTTTCTTGTTAATCCTGTCAATCAAACCACGTTTCACGGTCAGCCTCTCATTTCACAGCAGGCGGAATGTGAAACGAAGTGTAAATTTGTTCGAGTTCGTCAGGAGGTTAAATACCCTCACCGCGCCTTGGCCAGCATCACCGACTCTTCTTTTAACAGCAGGCTTTCAGGCAGCTTCTCGGCGATGGCCCAGGCGCGTTGGGTTTCTCCGCTCTGAGCCAGCAGGCCGGCGATCACGGCGCGCTGCCCTACGGGCCAGATCATGGCCGTTTCCAGATCGGTCAGTTCTTTTCGGAGCATATCCCCCTGCTGCCTACAGGCATAAATCAGACACCACAGCAGTCGGCGCTGAGCGCTGAACTCTGCGTTCTGTGCCAGCTTCAAATCGGATTGCGTCAGGCGCTGGCTGATGTCTTCAATCGGTGCCTGAGTTAACAGCGCCATGTAGTCTGCTTGAAAAGCATGACCTGCGTGCCCAGGGGTTAGTTTGGCCACCTTTCGCGTCAGCTTCACCAGCGCTGCGGAATCACGCATCTTGATCCGCGCTTGGATGGCCTTTTCTAAAAAATCACCCTGATCCAGAGGCAGGGGCGCTTGGGTAGCTAAGGCCTCATAATAAGCCGCCGCCAGATCCGTGTAGCCGAGCCGCTCCGCCGTATCCGCCACCCTCGTGGCTGCGCTCAGATTGCGGGCATCTCCCGTGGCCTCATACGCTGTCCTCAGATGCGCTCGGGCCTGGGTCTCATTCGGTTCCAGCGCCCCACTGGCGCAGGCATGCCAGAGATGCAGCGTCACTAGATCCAGCAGGCCCTCAGGCACCTTGGCGATGATGCTGCGTACCTGCTGCCACTGCTTAATCTGGGCAAAGGCCTCCAGTTGCAGATTGACGGCTTCCCCGACATTGAGCTCACTCAGAGCAGTCTCATGTTGATTCAGAAATTCCAGGAGGCGGTCCGGCTCCTGCACTGCCGCAAGAAAGCGTAAAAAAGCCATCTGTTCGGCTGGCGGCAGTGGGTCATTGCGCTCGGTTTCTTGTCGTAAAATGCGATGACGCTCATCTGGTTTCAGCTTTAGCAATGCTCCCAGGGCCGCGTAGCGCAGGGTGTCGCTCATGGGTTGCGGCTTGGTTTCAGCCTGCGTGATCAGTTCAGCCGCTTGTTCAGCAGTTAAAGCTGGATCTTGCAGCAGCAAATGCATGGCCACCAGGGCCTGGGGCTGATTCATACGCACTTCCTGCCAGAGCAAAGCGCGGGCCTGTTCCTGCGTTTGAACCGTGCCATTCTTGATGTCGATCACCGCGATTTTAAAGGCCGCATCCGCATCGTCAGGTTGAGCTGCCAGTCGCTCCCGCAGACGGCTCTCCGCCTCCGGCACGCGATCCAGGCGCATCAGCATCTCCGCTTCCACTTCCACGGCCAGCGGAGTCGATTTCATCTCTGTCGGCAGGCTGCTCAAAGTGAGCTGAAGGGCTAAAATGTCCCCAGCATCCAGGCAGGCCTTGGCCAGCTTGATCCGGTCATCGGCAGTGGCTTCCTTGGCCTCCACCAGTCGTTGCAGCGTTCGGCGGATGTTCTGCGGTGTATCTCCAGCGCCGATCTGCACGTCTGCCACCGCCCGCAGGATCTCAGGATCATCCGGCATACGGCGTGCTGCCTCAGCGATGCAACGCATGGCATTGGGCCAGTTCTGTTGGGCGATCTCCTGTTTGCCTGCCTTTAAGTTTGCCAAAGCCCGCTGCCGCTGCCACCAGACCCGCGTCGGATGCGCCAGCAGGAAGCCCAGGGCGATCAGCCCGACCAGCGTGATCAGAGCGACCTTTTTCCGGCTCTGGGTCCAAAACTGGCGACGGATGCGTTTACGGCGGGTGGGCATGAGAGAGCAGGATAAAAAACCAACCGATCTAGGATCAAAAAAGCAGGCTTAAATCTGGCTAGGCTTGAAGAATCCCACAATGCAGGCAGAATTGCGGACGCAGACTTGAACGTGGTCCAGACTTCGAAGTCCGGCAGTAGGATAAACTGGCTGCCCCTCATTAAAAAAGCCGCGCACGCTATCAAAAGGGACTTGGCCTGATTCTTCACGAAGACTGTGCAAATGATTCATCACCGCACAATCTAGATAGCGTGCTTTGGACTCATGACCCTTATTGCGCGGCGGCTGGACGCCGTCCTTTTCACAATCCTCAATAAATTGCTCATAAGCGCACGAGACTAGGTCAGCGCTCTCGGGGTCTGCCAAGTCTAGACAATGTCCCAGATTTATAACAGCACCAAGGACAGCTGGCTGCCTGATTTTGGAGTTCGTGACGTCCATCATTGCCTCTGCCCAGCGTCTTCCACGCGCGGGGCTGCGTTCCCAGAAATAGATCCCATGCCCGAGCCAATCATAGGCATTCTGACTGGGCTTTAAAACGCCGCCCTCAAGCACTACACGCAGAGTACTTTCATCACAACCATGATAGCCGAAGATGATCTGAGGCGGAAACATTAACGAAATTGTTTTTTGAGCTTTCCTGACTTGGTGTACATACCGGTGGCGATGAGGAGTTGCCGCCGATAGGTAGGATCTTTCCTGGCTCTTTCGGCAGTGCGCTTCATCGCGGCCAGATCTTCCGAATAATCTCGGCTGCCACTGATCAGGACATTAGTAAAATGAGCGTTCATGCCATTAAAGTTAAAGGCTAGGCCATGTTTTGCCAACTGGAATATGGCGGATGTTTCAGGCTGTGATGGCATCATATCTTCAGGAAAATAGCCCAGAGGCCTCAGGCCTTTGTCAGGCTAGAAGCCAGATGTGTTCCGAGAATGATTCTCATTATGGTGTGGCGCACGAAATCTGGCGTGATCTGAAGTGGGCAGGATGTGGCACGTTGTTGGCATTGGCTCTGGGGCTTGCCATCTGGGTATGACAAGACGCGGCCTCATCTC
>JAPLUM010000082.1 GCA_026397605.1 Verrucomicrobiota bacterium
CTTTGTTCCGGGCTGGATCGCGGGCATCATCGGCGCGGTCTGCATCGTCACCTCGATTGTGCTCACGCTCACATCAGAGGAACTGAACGGCTGGCCGAGCTGGGGACGCACGATTTTGGCCACAGGGATCATCGTCTTTTCTGCCGTCAGCCTTCGAGTTTGGATGAAATTCTTTGCGATCCGTTTTTGGCAGAAAACACTGACCTTAGAGACCCACATCGAAACTCCATCCGACAATGATTTGCCGCCGCTGGACAGCGAAGGAGTTTCCATCACCGACCTCCGCCCACTAGGCCGTGCAGAGATCTCGGGCAAGCGCTACGATGTGCGTTGTGAAGACGGTTTTGCCTGCGCCAAGGCTCGAATCCGAGTCAGCGGTAAAGAACCAGGGAATCTGATTGTGCGACTTATCTCGTAGACTTTGTCTCCATGAAACCTCATCCCGCTCCAGGCAGTAAAGCTCCTTCTTTTTCAGCACCCGTCGCTGGCGGGGACTATCCGACAGCTCAACAACTCACTTTGGCTGATCTCAAAGGAAAAGTCGTTGTGCTCTACTTTTACCCAAAGGACGACACACCTGGCTGCACGAAGCAAGCCTGCGCGCTGCGTGATGGCTGGACTAAGATCTCCGCAAAGGCCACGGTCCTGGGTGTCAGTATCGACTCCATCAAGAGCCACGAAAAATTCATCAAGAAGCATTCCCTGCCCTTTGCCATTCTGAGCGACGAAGATCACGAGATCGCCAGTGCCTACGGGGTCTGGGTGGAAAAAAGCATGTATGGCAAGATCTACATGGGCACCGAGCGCACAACCTTTGTCATTGCGCCGGACGGAAAAGTGAGAGCTGTTTTCCCAAAGGTGAAACCAGATGAACACCTAGATCAGGTCATGGCTGTGCTCTAGAGAATCAACATGCAGTCCCCATAACTGAAGAAGCGATAGCGCTCGCGGATCGCTTCTTCATAAGCGTGCATGATCAGATCCCTGGAAGCAAAGGCACTCACCAGCATCATCAGTGTGGATTTGGGCAGATGGAAGTTGGTGAGTAACGCATCTACTGCGCGGAACTCATAACCTGGATAAATAAAAATATCCGTACTGCCCGAGGCGGGCACAACGCTGCCATGATCCCGAGCCACAGTCTCTAAGGTGCGCATGGCTGTCGTGCCCACGGCGATCACTCGAGAAGCTTTAGCCACAGCTGTGGCCGTTTCTTCAGTCACAAAATAGGACTCGGAGTGCATTTGATGCTCCTCGATCTTATCCACCTTCACCGGCTGAAAGGTCCCGACACCCACGTGCAGTGTGACAAAAGCGTGAGGTAAACCTGCCAGCATCTCAGGCGTGAAATGAAGTCCTGCTGTGGGCGCTGCGATGGCACCTTCAGCTTTTGCAAAGACGGTTTGATAGCGCTCGCGGTCAGAAGGCTGATCATCCCGTCCCATGTAGTGAGGCAAAGCCAAATGCCCATGCTTTGCCTCATCCACCACATGATCCCACTCGATCACACGCTCGCCATTCTCTAAAATATCGCGGACCGTCCCCGTACTTTCGCCGATAGTCACAGTGTGGCCGAGCTTGAATCGCTTTCCAGGCTTCACCATGCAGCGCCAGAGGGTCGGCGTCAGCGGCTCTACCCGCAGCACCTCACGGGTACCATCGTCTGAAAAAAAGCGTGCAGGCACGACTCGGGTATTATTCAAAACGAGCAGATCATCCGATCTGATAAACTCCGGTAAATCGCGGAACTGTCTGTGCTCTACGGTGCCACTCTGCCGATTCACGACGAGCATGCGAGATGCCGCCCGATCTGCCAGGGGCTGGCTAGCAATCAGTTCAGGCGGTAAATGGTAATCAAAGTCAGTGGTAAGCACAGTAAAAAGGGATCAGCCCGCACCTTTGACACAAAGGCAGCCAAGAGTCATGTAACTCGTTGCAGGATTGACAGAAAAGACGCGCTCAACAACTACAGCCGCCACTACTTCACCTCTTTGAGGCGAATGTTTTTGATCGCAGCGGTTGTACAATAGGTGCTGAGAGCCAGGGGAGCGTAGCTTTCGATGAGACCAGGACGCAGGCTCACTTTGTGATCTTTGAGATCCTGATCGACGACCTTTTTATCATCTACCCAAACGCTGATGTTCTCAGGCGTTACTTGGAGCCGAAACTTGTACCATTTATCGTCTTCGTAGCGCTGATAGGTGCCTGTCGAATTACTGGCGGCATCTTGACCGTCGATATTGCTGAGTCCAGTCACACTGCCGCCCCAGCCTCCGCAGACGAGTGTGGCACAGGTCTTCAGATCGCCGACGGGAAAGGTCAGGCCACAAAAGAAGTCCACACCCTGCAGACGCTTGGCTTCCAGCGTGATTTCGTAGTTGGTCACGGGCAGCTCGGCGGCTTTTTTATAAAGCAGACCGCTGAGACTATCCCCCTGATTGATGATTAAGGCGTCTTCCTCCTGCTCAATAGTGCCACTGGCGCCGATATCCACCGTTTCCCAGTCATCGAGAGATTTACCGTCAAAAAGCACCCATTCCTTGGCAGCTGCGGGCGTTTTAGGCTCCTGAGCATGGATTGGCTGAAAGGAAAAAAGAAGAGTCAGGAACAAAAATGAAGATTTCATGGAGAAAGGATGGAGGCTATAAAACGCGGCTCAAAGTCAACCCCATCATTTTTGTCGCAAGAAAATAACTGGAGAGATCGCTATCGCGTGCTAGGACTGAAGCTCCCATGATAATACCTTCTATGAATCGTCTTCTTCAGAGCCTCGCCCTCTTCGCCGTCGCAGCAGTCATGAGCAGCTGTAACACCCGCACCAGCGGTGGCAAATTTTCCACCAGCTTTGACCCGCCAGCCAAGCCTGTGACCAATCGCTCTGCAGTGAAGGTCAAGCTGAGCACAGGTGCACAGCGCGTTTATGTTATGGAGGGCAATCAAGTCCTGCTTGCCACCCCTTGCTCTGTGGGCACAGCCAGCACACCTACCCCCATGGGCACCTACTCCATCTACAGCAAAGAGGCCAAGCGCCGCCGCGCCAGCTCCCCCGGAGCAGGTTACCCGATGAGTTTCTGGATGGAGTTCAAGTCCGCCTACGGTATGCACTGGGGTTGGGTGAAACCCTACCCTTGCACCCATGGTTGCGTGCGCCTGCCGATCAAATCAGCTCAGAAAATCTTCAGCATGGTCAGCGTGGGCACCCCGCTCATCATCGCCACCAGCCACCCAGAAGACGCCACCATTGGCAAGACTCTGCCTGTCCTGGATGACTCCAAACTGGATAACCCACCAGACTCCTACATGCTCAGCCCGAAGGTCTTTGAAGACGCTGCCAAAGGCAAAATCTACACCTACTAAGCAGCCAATGACCTTATAGAGTGGCAGATGTAACGAACGAATTACCTCTGCCCCAGGGGAGACCTGAGAAGGTCTCCCCTTTTTACACCTCCTACCCTGTCTTCTAGCCATCATGTCCGCCACCGCCGCCCCATCCCGCCGAGTCAATGTCCGTACCCCAGAGGTGATGGAGCGCGTCCAGGCCGAGGTGGAAACGCATTACCGCAGCCATTTGGTGGAGACGATCCGCACCCAGGGTAGCCTGGTGCAGATCGGCAACACGACCGTCCGCCTGGCACGTGACTTTGGCTTTTGCTACGGCGTGGAGCGCGCCATCGACCTGGCCTATGCAGCGCGCCGCGTATTCGCAGACAAGCGCGTTTTCCTGCTCGGGGAGATCATTCACAATCCAGAGGTCAATCGCCAACTCACCGAGATGGGCATTATCTCCATCCCCATCAGCCAGCAGGAAGAAGAGTGCGCTAAACTGAACAACGACGACGTGGTGATCGTGCCAGCCTTTGGCGCAGAAACCAAGCTCATGAAGATCATCTCTGAGCGCGGCTGCATGGTCGTGGACACCACCTGCGGCGATGTCATGAGCGTCTGGAAACGCGTGCGCAATTACGCCAAGACCGGCTTCACTTCCATCATCCATGGTAAAGCCAGCCATGAAGAAACCCGCGCCACCTCATCCCGCGCATTGGGGGACAGTGGCAATGGTCAATACCTCGTCATCCTGACTCTTGCAGATGTCGATTATATCTGTGAGTACATTCATCAAGGTGGCGACAAAGAAGCCTTCTATGAGCGCTTCAAAGGTGCTGATGCTTATTCCCCAGGTTTCGACCCAGACATCCATCTCAAACAAGTCGGCGTGGCCAACCAGACCACCATGCTGAAATCTGAAACCGAAGAGATCCAGCGCCGACTCCAAGCTGCTGTAGAAAAACGTGACGGCGTCGGCAGCAAAAATTTTCAAGTCTTTGACACCATCTGTGGAGCCACGCAGGAACGCCAAGACTCCCTCTTTGGCCTGCTTCAGCAGCCATTGGACGTGCTACTCGTCGTCGGCGGCTACAATAGCTCCAACACCACTCACCTCGTGGAAATCGGCGAGCAACAACTCCCCACCTTCTTTATCCGCACCGCCGAGTGCCTCACGTCGCTGGAAGAGATTGTACACTTTGACCTGCATCTCAAAGCCGAAAAAACCAGCTACTCCGGTAAATTAGCCAGCACTGAACCCGTCATGATCGGCATCACCGCCGGTGCTTCCTGCCCAAACAACCTCATCGAGGACGCGCTTGTCCGCGTTTTTGGCCTGCGCGGTATCGACGAGGCTACCGTGCGCGCAGCAGTGGGACTCTAAAGTCTGCATAAAAAAGCCTCGCGCCACGGAACTGCGGCCTTAGAATTAACAGACCTATGTCCATCTACGACCGCGACTACATGCGTGACGAAGCACCCAGCTTCGGCGAGCGTGTGCGTCAGGTATCTGCCTTCCATTGGTTCTTTTGGGCAAACATCGCCGTCTTTGTTTTTCAGTGGGTCGTCTTCCCCGACCTCTGCCTGACAAAAGAAACCTTTAGTGGCGTCAACCTTCCTGCTGGAGGAGTCAGCATCGACAGCCTTATCGCTGGTCATGTCTGGACGCCTTTCACCTACATGTTTGTGCATGGCAGCCTCGGCCACATTTTGCTGAACTCCATGATGCTCTGGTTTGCAGGGAAACGTGTTCAAGACCTCTACGGTCCAAGACACTTTGTCATCATCTACGTTCTTTCAGGCATCATCGGCGCAGCCCTCCAGATCGTACTCAGCGTCTATGTTCTCAATGAGCCCCGCATTTCTCTGATCGGTGCATCAGCTTCTGTGATGGGCCTCATCCTGGCCTACGCAATCGCCATGCCAAAGGAGGAAGTCACCATGCTACTGGCCTTCATCATTCCTGTGCGCTTCAGCTTGTGGGGATTGGCCAAGTTTCTCCTCATCATCAATATTCTCTTCGGCGTCTTAGCTGCCCTCAATAAACTCCCCGACTGGCTCTCTGGTGGTGGCAACGTCGCCTACTTTGCCCATGTGGGTGGTGCCTTGGCTGGCTGGTATTATGCCAGGACCCTGGGTTATGGTGGCAGTGAGCCCATCTTTGGCTCAGTGGCCACACCTGCAAAAGTCAAACGCCGCCCCGTCTTGGCAAATATTTACCGTCCTGTCGTCGAAGTGGACATGGAAGCCGTGCGCAAACAAAACCCACGCAATGATCCTGTCGTTGATCTCATTCGTGATGAGGTGGACCCCATTTTAGATAAAATCAGCATCCAGGGCATCCATAGCCTCACCGATGATGAACGGCGCACCCTCGACCGCGCCAGCCGCCAGATTGCCCGCACCAAAGGTGCATGAGGAGGCTAAAGAATCTGGCTTGCCCGATTTTTATTCCCGCCTAGAATTTGCCTGCAATTTCGAGCCAAGCGCCTGCGTTAACTCGACCCGTTACACAACCAAACCATCCATCAAACACCCCATGGGTCTTAACATCATCTCACGTCGTCATTTCCTGGGCCGCACAGCTGGCCTTGCAGCTGGAGCCTTCACCGGCCCAAATCTCCTCCTCAAAGGTCAGGACAAAGCAGGAAAACGCCTCAACCTCGCCGTCATCGGTGCCAACGGTAAAGGTTACTCAGACACCCAGGGTGTGACACTGGAGCATAACATCGTCGCCCTCGTCGATGTCGATAAAAACCGCCTCGAAGAAGCCGCTAAAAAGCGCGTCGAACACCATCTGAAGTCCAGCCTGCCTGAGCCAGCCGCGCCGAAGCTCTATCAGGACTTCCGCAAGATGTTCGATGAAATGTCCAATGAGATCGACGGCGTCATCGTCTCCACTCCCGACCACACCCATTACGTGGCGGCCATGCATGCCCTGAAGCACAAGAAGCATATCTGCGTTCAAAAGCCTCTTTGTAACTACATCAGCGAAGTGCGTGATCTGCACAGCACCGCCAAGGCAGCAGGCGTGGTCACCAACATGGGTAACCAAGGCCGCACCATGGAAGGCCAACGCCTCGCTAAAGAATGGATCGAGCAGGGAGTCATCGGCACCCTCAAGGAAATCCGTCTTTGGACCAACCGCCCGATCTGGCCTCAAGGTCCGCTAGTCAAAAAAGCGGCTGAGTGCCCGGCCAACCTCGACTGGGACCTCTGGCTCTCCAGTGAGGCTAGCGAGCCCTACTTTGAATTTGAGATTCCAGCAGGTGTCAACGGCAAGCGCGGTAACAGCGTCCACTTCTTCAACTGGCGTGGTTGGTGGCAGTTTGGCTCAGGTGCCCTCGGCGATATGGGTTGCCACATCATGGACGCCACCTTCAGCATCCTCGGTCAAATCATCCCTGAAAAGATCGACGCCACCAGCAGCCCGATTTCCGATACCTGCGCCCCAGTCTGGAGCGATCTTGTCTATCACATGCCTGCCGGTAAGCATGGCGCCCTGACCGTTTCATGGAATGACGGCTCCAAAGACGGCAAGCCTAATAAGCCTGCCATCTCCCCGCACATGACCAGCGAAGGCGCCATCAAAGCCTTTGAGAAAGCCAGCAGCGGCATGATGTTCATCGGCACTAATGGCACCATCTTTGAAGGTGATGCTTACTGCGGTAGCCCAGTCATCTACAACGAAGATCTCTGGCTGCAAACCCGCCTCGACATGAAGTCAGGCAAGATCAAGAAGACCGAAACCCGCAGCGTCATGCCAAACAATCCGCAGGGA
>JAPLUM010000730.1 GCA_026397605.1 Verrucomicrobiota bacterium
ATCTCCGCACGGAAGCAGGGTGGCAGGGATGACTTTTGAAGTCCGCTGATCCTGCGCTTCGGCCTGAACAGGTTGCAAACCTATTCCACTTTCCTTGAGCTACTGCCGCCCGTTGAGGATCATTTCATTCATCTTCTGGCGCATCGCTTCCAGGTCGGTCAGGGTCGTGGAATCGGAAAGCTTGGGTCTGCTACCCGAATCGCTGATCCAGCATCGGGGGACGTGGGGATGGCTGCACAATTCTTGCTGCAAAGACCGCCACATCAGCGGACTTCGTGCTGACGACGGTTCGTTTAAGTGGGATTGAAGTTATCACCCATGCGTTATCTCTTGGTCATCCTGCTCTTTTCCGCTTGTTGCGCCTTTGCCGAAGAGCCGCGTCCGCTGGAGTTCAACCGTTACATGGAAGGGAAATTCCTCTATGAGCGGAACTGTGTGGTGTGTCATGGACCACGTGGTGACGGGAACGGTGAGATGGCGGCGATGCTGGTGCCTCGGCCGCGCTCCTTCCGTGAGGGCATGTTCAAATTCCGCACCACGCCATACGGTAGCCTACCGACGAAGGAGGACCTACGTCATACCATCAAGCATGGCCTGACGGGCACTGCCATGGGCATGTTCTCTCAGTTCAAAGAGGAAGAAATCACGAGCCTCATTGAGTACGTCAAATCCTTCTCCCGCCGCTGGCGGAAGGCGGAGAACTATGCTGAGCCGATGACGCTGTCTGCTGAGCCTGGGTGGTTCAAAGAAATGGCAACCCTGACAACGCATGCAGCTTCAGGAAAGATCTTGTTCCAGACGAGCTGCTCCGCCTGTCACGGCGAAACCGCCGATGGCAAAGGCCCTGCCGTCCCAGCTTTGAAGGATCTCTGGGAACAGCCTGCTAAACCCTCCGATCTCCGCCAGCCTCATCTCCGCTGCGGGGATCGTCCCCAGGACATTTACCGCGTGCTGGCCACGGGCCTGAATGGCACTCCCATGATCAGCTTTGACGCCACGCTCACGCCTGCTCAGCGCTGGGACATCATCGCCTACCTATGGACGCTGAAGCTTCCTGGAGTGTCCACGCTTGGCGATGCACCGCCGCGGTAGTTCGACAGTCTCATGTTTCAAGTTCAAAGTTTCAAGCCAAGAAGGCCGAAGAGTTGCGACCGAATTGTTCTGGCAAATGGTAAGGACCTGATTCAGAGAACTTGGAACGTGAAACCTGAAACTCGAATTTTGATTTAAAAGCTGGAACTTACAAAGGTGCAGGCCTGAAAAGCGTAAAAAGCTGACGTATATGTAAGCGCTCATGAAGTTCGTTTTCGCATACTTTACTCTGATCCCTGCTGCTGTGCTGGCGGAGGTGTCGTACAATCAGGACATCCGTCCCATCCTGGCAGAGAATTGTTTTTATTGTCATGGCCAGGATCCGAATAAACGGAAAGCGGATCTGCGGCTGGATGTGCGGGAAGTAGCGGTGGAGTTTGGGGCCTTTGTGCCTGGGAAGCCGGACGAAAGCGAGCTGGTCTCGCGGCTGTTTTCCCATGATCCCGATGAGCTGATGCCGCCGGCGAAGTCGAACCGGAAACTCACGGAGAAACAAAAAGCACTGCTGAAGCAATGGATCAACGAAGGGGCGAAGTATGAGAAGCAATGGACCTTCCAGGCACCGGTGAAAGCGCCATTGCCTGCGGTGAAGAAAGTGGATTGGGTGCGCAATGAGATTGACCGCTTTGTCTTGGCGAAACTGGAGGCTAGCAAACTGCAACCGTCTCCTGAAGCAGATAAGGCCACGCTGATTCGTCGGCTGTCGCTGGACTTGATCGGCCTGTCACCATCGCCTGCGGAGGTGGATGCCTTTGTGGCGGACACAGCAGCGGATGCTTATGAAAAGCTGGTGGAGCGGCTGTTGAAGTCTGATCACTATGGAGAACGCATGGCTCTGCCGTGGCTGGATGCGGCGCGGTATGCGGATAGCAACGGCTTCCAGCAGGATGGCGATACGTTTCAATGGGTGTGGCGTGATTGGGTGGTGAAGGCCCTGAATGCGGACATGCCATTCAGTCAATTTTCCATCGAGCAACTGGCGGGCGATCTGCTGCCCAATGCGACGCAGGATCAAATGATTGCCACCGCCTTCAACCGCAATCACCTGCTCAATGGGGAGGGCGGCGCGATTGCTGAGGAGCAGCGGTTCAACATCCTCTTTGATCGCGTGGATACGACATCGACGACATGGCTGGGTCTGACCATGGCCTGTGCGCAGTGTCATGATCACAAGTATGATCCCATGACTCAGCGGGATTATTACTCGATGTTGGCGCTGTTTAACCAAGTGCCCGAGTCCGGAACGCCGTCCGGCAGCGGACAGTATCGCATCGCAGACCCGTGGATCGCCATCGGATCGGACGAGCAAAAAGCGAAGCTCAAATCACTGGAGGCCGCACTGGCCGAAGCGAAGAAAGCGGAGGGCAAAGCGGAGAGATCGCCCGAGACTGTGGCTGCATTCGAGGCTGCGGAGAAAGACCTCCTCAAAGACAAGCCGGTCGAGTGGGCCATCGCCACGCCGCAATCGATGACTGCCACTGGCGGTGCAGTTCTGAGCGTGCTCAACGATCAGTCGATCTTCGCGGACGGCCCGAGCCCGGACACATCGAACTACACTATCACGCTCCCCGCTGGCAGCGTGGCCATCACGGGCTTTCGTATCGAGACTATCCCGGACCTCCGCCTGCCGAAAAAAGGTGCAGGCCGCGGAGACAGCGGGAACGCAGTGCTGACGAAGCTCCGGGTAAAAGCAGGTGGCGCGGAAGTGGCGCTAAATGCCGCGAGCGCCACGTATTCGCAGGGCGGATTCTCGCCGCAGGGTGTGATCGACGACGACCCGAATACCGCGTGGGCATTTTATCCAGAGATCGCCAAGCCCTACATCCTCATCGTGCAATGCGCCACGCCGATTCCAACGTCTGCGGATGGAAAAGTGGAGCTCACCTTCGAGTTCCAGTCGGCGCACAAACAACACACGTTTGGACGTTTCCGCATCGCCTCGACCGGCGACTCGCAGCCTGCATCGCGCAAGGCGTTGCCCGACGAAATCGCGGCGATTGTGAAGAAGCTGGAGCGCTCGAAAGACGAGGCGAAAAAGCTCCGCGACTACGTTTCCAAAAATGCTGCACCCGCCGCGCTCGTCGCTATTCGTGGCAAGACAAAGACCGCCGACAAGGCGATGAATGACTTTAGACAGAATCTGCTGCGCGTGATGGTGATGAGTGATTCCAAGCCGCGCGACACCTTCATCTTAGATCGTGGTGAATACCTTAAACCCCTCGATAAAGTGAATGGTGCCACGCCTTCCTTCCTGCCACCCGCAGCCAAAGGCTCTCCGCAAAATCGCTTGGGTTTTGCGCAGTGGTTATTTCAGCCGGAGCATCCGCTGACGTCTCGTGTGCAGGTGAATCGCATGTGGCAGACTTTGTTCGGGATCGGCCTGGTCAAAACGGTCGAAGATCTGGGCGTGCAGAGTGAAGCGCCCGTGCATGGTGCTCTGCTGGATTGGCTAGCCGTGGAGTTCCGCGAGCGTGGGTGGAGCATGAAGCATCTGCATCGGCTCATCGTGACCAGTGCGACCTATCGTCAGAGCAGTCAGGTGAGTCGTGAGTTGGCCCAGAATGATCCTGAGAATCGTCTGCTAGCTCGCGGTGCACGCTTCCGCATGCCGTCCATGATTCTGCGTGACATGGCCCTGGCCTCCAGCGGTCTGCTTGAGGCACGCATCGGAGGAGCGCCTGTGTATCCTTATCAACCGGATCAGATTTGGGAAACACTCGCCATCACCAAGGAGCGTGATTTCACGTATCCGATCTCCAATGGAAAAGACCTGTATCGTCGCAGTCTTTATACCTTTTGGCGGCGCACGGTCGGGCCAGCGAACATGTTTGATGCTGCCAACCGACAGGTCTGCAAGGTGCGGCAAAACATCACTAACACACCGCTTCATGCATTGACGACCCTGAATGATCCGACATGGGCTGAGGCCGCGCGGGTGCTGGCAGCTCGCAGTATGGAAAGCGCCAACGACACCGATGTACGTCTGACTTATGCCGCACGTCGTGTTCTGGGGCGACCGCTGGCTGAGCGTGATCGGACGCTGCTGAGAAAAGCTTTTGATAAGCAGCTGGCCATTTACCAGACTGATCTCAAAGCTGCCGCCGAAGTCATGGCCATCGGCTCGGCAGCAAAGAACGAAAAGCTCAATCCGGCGGAGCATGCCGCTTTTACCGCCGTGTGTCTGATGCTGCTGAATCTCGACGAAGCTCTCACCCGCGAATAACTCTCATGAACAGCGAACTTCTCCTCAATCAACAACGCGTCACGCGCCGCCAACTGTTTGGCAATACGGCGCAGGGAATCGGCGGTATCGCGCTGGCTTCCCTGTTGGGCCAACAATCGGCCAGCGCGGGTATTCCTGGCCTGCCTGGACTTCCTCACTTTGCGCCAAAGGCTAAGCGTGTCGTCTGCCTCTGGCAAGGCGGCGGTCCCTCGCATGTGGATCTCTATGATCCGAAACCCATGCTGCAAAAGATGGCCATGCAGGACATTCCAGCAAGTGTGCGCGGAGCCACGCGGCTCTCCACAATGTCTGCCAGCTACGCCAAGTGGCCGATCACACCGCCAATCAAGCCTTTCAAACGTTATGGCAAAAGCGGCATCGAGATGAGTTCCATGCTGCCGAACATTGGGTCCATCGCCGATGACATTTGTCTGGTGCGCTCGATGAACACAGAAGCTGTGAACCACGCGCCAGGTGTGACCTTTTTCATGACCGGCGCTCAGGTGCCTGGACGTCCGAGTCTAGGCGCGTGGCTCAGCTACGGCCTCGGCTGTGATTCCAGTGAGCTGCCTGCTTTTGTGGCCATGACTTCGTCAGATAAAGGCAAGACTTGTGGCCAGCTATTTTATGATTACTACTGGGGCAGTGGCTTCCTGCCAAGCCGCTATCAAGGCGTGCGCTTCCGCAATGTCGGCGATCCAGTGCCCTACCTGCAAAACCCGCCCGGCATGAGTCGTGATCAACGCCGCACCCTGCTGGATGACTTACGGGCCATGAATGAAGCTCATTTGAGCGACTATGGTGATCCTGAGATCGATACCCGCATCGCCCAATACGAGATGTCTTATAAGATGCAGGCCAGCGTGCCGGATCTGTTGGATTTTTCAGATGAGCCAAAGCACGTCATCGCCCGCTATGGCCCTGATGCACTGGTCAAAGGAACCTTTGCCAACAACTGCCTGATTGCACGACGGTTGCTGGAACGTGGCACCCGCTTTGTGCAGTGCATGCATGCGGGTTGGGATCAGCATAACAATCTCTTCACTCAACTCGAAGCCCAGTGTCAGGATACGGACGCGCCGAGCGCTGCGCTGGTGATGGATCTCAAAGAACGCGGACTGCTGAATGACACGCTCGTCGTTTGGGGTGGCGAGTTTGGCCGCACACCCTTTGGCCAGGGCGATCCCGCGAAGCCGAATGGCCGTGACCACTTTGGCCGCGCCTACAGCATGTGGCTGGCGGGTGGCGGTGTGAACGCAGGAACCGTCGTCGGCGAGACCGATGACTTCGCCTGGAACATCACCAAAGATCCCGTGCACATCCATGACATGCAGGCCACGATTATGCAGCTTTGCGGCATCAATCACGAAGCTCTGACCTATCGCTACCAAGGTCGTCAGTTCCGTCTCACGGACGTGCATGGCCATCCGGTGAAAGGCATCCTTGCATAGATTTAAGAATCCTATCTTGCATGGCGGGGTGCAATCGCTCCACCATTGGGCTCCATCCAAGCTATGACTTCTCCAACCATCCGAACACCCGAGCGCAAAGTCGAAGTAGCGTGGTTTTCTGCCCTTTGTGGAGATGACTACGAGTTTCTCGGCGTGCCGGATGGATCACTGCGCTCGAACTATGAACATTGCAGTGAGATCGTGCGCCGAGCCGATGCGCATGGATTTCAAAATATCCTTTTACCATCTGGCTGGATCGCTGGGCAAGATGCGATGGCGTTTGCCTCTGCCATGGCTCCGCAGACGACACAGATCAATCAACTCGTCGCCCTGCGAATGGGTGAAGTCTGGCCTCCGATGCTGGCACGTGCCATCGCCACACTGGATCACATCGCCAAAGGCCGACTTTGCATCAACATCATCTCCTCCGACATGCCGGGCATGAAGGAAAGCAATGAAGTCCGCTATGAACGCAGCAGCGAGATCATTCAAATCCTCCAAGGCCTGTGGAATACCGACGGCCCCTACGAATGGAAGGGCAAGCACTACCAGATCAGCCTGCCGAACACCGAAGCAGCCAAACCTTATCAGCAAAACGGCGGGCCGCTCATGTACTTTGGTGGTATCTCTCCCGCAGCCCAGGATCTCTGCGCGAAGCACTGCGATGTCTTTCTCATGTGGCCGGAGACGGAAGACCGCATCGCTGAAACCATGCGCGTGATGTCGGAAAAGGCCGCTGCGTATGACCGCAAGATCGACTTCGGATTCCGTGCCCATGTGATCGTCCGCGAAACTGAAGCCGAGGCGCGCGCCGCTGCAGATCGGCTTATTTCCAAGCTTGATCCTGAAAAAGGCCAGGAGATCAAAAACCGCAGTCTGGATACTCAAAGTGCAGGCGTGAAGCGTCAGGACGAGCTGCGCGCTCAATCCAAAGACCTCTACATCGAGCCGCATCTCTGGAGCGGCATCGGTCTAGCACGCAGTGGCTGCGCCAGCGCCATCGTCGGTGATCCCGATCAAGTGCTGGCCAAGCTCAACCGCTACATGGACATGGGCATCCGCGCTTTCATCCTCAGTGGCTATCCGCATCTCGAAGAGTGCGACCTCTTTGCCAAACATGTGTTGCCGCATTTACCCACCTGTCGTTTGAATGAAGTGCAAGGCCGCCGCGTGCCTGCTCCTGTCACGCCACTGACCACGGCAGTGAGGATTTAACCTTGAGCTTACAGGCCTGGCGGGCGCTCTGAAATGTCGCGTCCGCCGACTTTGGGCTTGGCAGGTGGTGGCGCGTTGGGATTGAAGTATTCTCCACCAGCGACCATGACGCCGCCTTTGTTGGTCTGCTGGAGCATGGGACGGTCACTGCCTTTTTGCTTGTAGTAGGCTAGTTTTTTCAGCGTGCCATCTGGGGCGATGGTGGCGTAGGCAAAGAGTTCTGGCTTGGCGAGGAAGAGGACTTGCAGCTGGTTTTGCGCATCCATGGTGATCTGCGGATCATAGACCATGCTGAGTGGGCCAAGGCGGTAGGTGCGGAGCATGACGCCGGTTTTATCGTCGGTCATGCGGAAGTAGAGCGTTGTGCTGTTCACATCGAATAAGGGATGCAGGCTGTATTTGCGGGTTTTGCCTGCATCCTTGAAGCCAGTGGGCACGCCATAACTCTGCTGCCACATGGGCTTAGCGTCCACGATGCTGAAGCGGGCGCGGGCACTCTCATAATAGTCACCGCTAGGGGCATGAAAGACACGGGCAGTGATGGCATAGTTGCCGATGTCTGTGGGTGAATACGCATCCGTCACGGTGACGCGGCGTTGGATGGTGCCGCCGGGCTGGATCTGAACGAGTTCAGCACCAGAGACATTCACTGAAGCGACCTCAGCCCCATCACTGGTTTTCATGTTAAAGGACAACCAATTGGCACGGCCAGGGCCACCGAGAACGGCGACTGCACCCGTTCTATTTGTGATGACGACTGAGGCGCTGATGGCCTCTAGCGCCATGTAATTGGAGTGCGGCAGCTTCATGGAGATGTCGAACTGGGCCTGAGCACAGAGAGTGCTGAGGGTGAGGAGGCAGAGGATCAGACGCATAACAGTTGGGGGGATTCGGGGATTGAATCTGAAATCCGGCAAAAAGGAAACACTAAAATGCAGCCATTTTCTCAATCGCCGAGTCCATAGGCAGAACCGACGACCTCTCCGTCCATCTCATCAAAGCTGATGCGCATGGGGCGGCAGCAGATTTCACAGTCGTAATCCACGTCACAGGGGATCTCTGAAAAGTGCGGTGCTGGCACCTCAAACTCCTGGAAGCAACTCGGACAAACAACCGGCGTGGTAAAGGTCATGCGCGGGAAGCAGTGAGGCGTTTATTCCGCCGTTCCAGCGTCTGCTTGACGATGCGGATGAGGTCTCGGCTATCGTAGGGCTTTGGCAGGACATCGGCAAAGCCATACGCGCTGGGCTGGATCATGGTGGGATCAGAGCGGTTCCCACTGGAGACGATGGCATCCACCTCAGGATCAGCCTGACGCAGCAGCTCCATGGCGCGTGCACCGCCCATGCCGAGCGGGATGGTGAGATCGATGAGCACGAGATCAAAGGGATTCCGCGCCATCATGGCCTCACTGTAAAGCTTCACGGTATCACTACCATCCGAGGTCTCGACGATTTCAAAGCCTTCGCCCTTCAAATTCCGCACGATGAGATTACGCAGCAGGACATCATCTTCAAGAACGAGGACACGGCCGATGATGGGCTTTGATGAAGGGGCGGTCGGTATCCGTGAGAAGGGTGCCGCAGCCACAGGAGTCATCGGCGTGGTGGTCAC
>JAPLUM010000467.1 GCA_026397605.1 Verrucomicrobiota bacterium
TGCGCCATCGGTCTCAAGCGCCTGCTGCCTCTGGCTGAAAAACTGGGCGTCACCCTCGTCATGGAATTGCTCAACAGTAAGGTGAATCACCCCGACTACATGTGCGACCACAGCGCCTGGGGCGTGGCCCTGTGTGAGAAACTCGGCAGCCCGCATTTCAAGTTACTCTACGACATCTACCACATGCAAATCATGGAGGGAAATGTCATCGCCACCATTCGCAAACATCACGCCCACTTTGCCCACTACCACACTGGCGGTGTCCCCGGCCGTGCTGAGATCGACGAGACCCAAGAGCTGCAATACCCCGCCATCATCAAAGCCATCCAAGCAACTGGCTATACCGGCTACCTCGGCCAAGAATTCATCCCCGCACGCCTCGATAAACTCGCGTCACTGAAGCAAGCCGTGGGCATTTGTTCGGTGGGGTGAGTGTTTGAAAACGATGTATGGGCACTCCACACCTGTGCTTTTTCACCGCCAGATCAACAGGGGTCTTTGGACATAAAGCTCAAGCTTGCCTTGCGGGACAGTCCACCGCAAAGTCCGATCATGAAGTTGCAAACCAAAAGCCCATTTCCTGGATGCGATCCCTATCTTCAAAAACGGTGGGAAAGTTGTCATGGCGATATGATCATCGCCATCCGTGATCTAATGCGCGGCAGACTTCCGTCAGGGCTGCGTCCGCGAATTGAATCTCGAGTCTTCCTAGAAGAAACCGATGCAGAAGGACACGTCCAACGCTCGAATGTGAAACCTGATGCCTTCGTGATTGAGTATCCGACCAGCTATCCAAAACCTAGCATAGATTCGGTCTCTGCTTGGCAAGGAAACACTCCCAATGACAATGGCGACACCCTGATAGCCGAACCCTTTGAATTCACGTCCATCCCCACTGAAATTAAAGAGCGCTACATCGACATCGTGGATGTCAATGACGGTGAGCGAATCATCACCAGCATCGAACTACTCAGCCCAGCCAACAAACAACCAGGCCAAAGCTTCGAGCGATTCCGTGAAAAACAGGACATGATGCGCGCTGGCGGAGTGAGTCTTGTGGAGATTGATCTAATCCGCGGCGGCAATCGTGCGATTTCAGCCCCATCCACTTTTAAAGACGCGGGGCCCGACATTTTTTACCGAATCGCGATTCTGCGTTCCTGGGAGCGGACCCATGGCACGCTGTACGCTTTAACCTTGCGCCATCAATTGCCCACCATTGAGCTGCCTCTGCGGCGCACCGACCCGCCACTGACGCTGAATTTGCAGGCCATGCACGACATCGCCTATGATCGTGGCGAGTTCGCCATTGATTTAAACTACCACAAGGAGCCAGAGCCACCCCTGCCCGCCCCCGATGCAGCTTGGAGTGACCAGATGCTCAGAGCCCGTGGGCTGCGCTGAGCGTAAGGGATAGCGCACGGACTAGCACTACCACATTCCCTGCGTAAATTTGACAGACAACATCTCAAGCTAAAGCTTGATTCAGCTGAACGGTGCTAATGCTGATTGATGCTCGAAAGTCGGCCATTTTGAAGCTGTAACGTGACTCCGGTAGTATCGTTTCTACCCGCGATTCCAAGCGTATATTGACGTTTAAAAGTCGTGGCTAAACGACTCCCATAGTTCGGCGTGTAATGCAGCCCCTCAAAACTTCCTTGAGCTGACTGCATTCTTCCCATTTGAGTGTAGTCATCCCCCATGATCGCAAACACCTGTTGCTTGCTCATGCCAATCTTCAACCTCGACACTTTCGTGTCAAAGCTAGCCTCTTCAACGACGGGCTCGTTGCCGGACTCTGTTGAAGTAGAAGTTGAAGAACATCCGTATGTGCAGAAGAGCGTAGCCATAAGGCCAAGTTGCAAAAGTAATCGATTCATCGGTTCTATAAGGTTTAAGGAGTGTGGTTATACTCACATGCATCGAAGCAGTGTGAGTATACGCTGACCGAATCACCGAATGATGTCAATGGCAGAGCGGAGATCACTGGCGCTTAGCTTCCGCTGAAGCGAAATCCAGGTTACACAAGTCGATGCAGTAAGTGTGCGAGGCGCGACAGATGCGGTCCGCTAGGCGCTTGAGCTGCTCGGGTTCCCAGTTGGCGATCCCAGGATAAAAGCGCCGCGCGATCTCTCCCAGCGCCTTTTCGGTCGCCTGAAAAACGAGATCATTGGTGGCGATTTCATCCTGCGCCGCATTGAAGGCTGCATCAAGGTCCCACAGATCGGATTCAGGAATGTCGGATGAGGGTGTACTCATGGTGGGTTAAACGCTAAATGTCTCCCCGTCTTGCCGGGCTCGGCCTAGGGCGGCTAGGGATTCGAGGATCTCTTGCAGGTCGGCG
>JAPLUM010000852.1 GCA_026397605.1 Verrucomicrobiota bacterium
GTTACCGCTGGTGAGCTGTGCCTCGCACCGCCGCGCGTGTTGAATGCCCTGCATGCCGTGCCTGGGAAGAAGTGGGTCTATGCGTGGGTGCGTTATGAGGAGCCGCCGTTCGTGAAGCCGATGGTGGGGGCGGATTCGCCGCTGCGGCTGCGGAGTGGCTGCGAGCAACTGGGCCATGCGATCACCGGTCTGCGAGCGGAGTGGGAGCGTGGCCCGGAGCGCAGTGCGGCGCTTTGCCATCACTATGTGAGCCTAGTTCAAGGTCACGCCCAGCGGCTGGCCAGCACGTGGCGGACTTCCTCGCGTGTGGCTGCCATTTGGGAGAAAGTGAGTGTCAGTCTGGCGGAAGACTGGACGCTGCAGACGCTCGCGGAGCATTGCCACATGAGCCCGGAGCATTTACGCCGATTATGTCGCCGCGAACTGGGTCGCACGCCCATGGACCATCTGGCTTACATGCGGATACAGAGTGCCAAGGAGCTGCTGGAAACGACGAATGACAAGGTGGATGTGATCGCATGTGCGGTTGGCTATCGCCATGCCACGGTGTTCTCGCGGGCCTTCGCCCGCTATGTCGGGGAGTCGCCAGCGCGGTATCGGGAGCAGCGGTGAGGACTGCTTGAGATGGGTGTGCGTTTTCGTCACCTGCTGGTGTGTGTCGGCGACTTCACTTGGAGTGGGGCTGGGGCTAGATATCTGTCATTCCTTCACTTTTGTCCCGCAAACCACCTACTCCACCATCGCAATGCCCCAGGCCAAACATTACGGCTGCTTCCAATTCAAAGACGGCATCACTCCGGAACAGATCGTCGAGTGTTTCGCCTCCATGTCGAGCATGGTCGGGCGCATTCCTGGTCTGCTTGATTTCAACCACGGCCCCTACGACTCCGGCGAGGGGTTGAACGACGGATTCACGCACGGCTTCATCATGACGTTCGCCAGCTCACATGCGCGCGATGAGTATCTGCCACACCCCCTTCATGAAGAAGTGAAGGCGATCGTAGTGCCATGCCTTGAGCGCGTGGTGGTCTTCGATTTCAACATGCCGTTGTAACACCCGCTTTACACGCCGACTCCGCCGATTATGCCCACCAACTCATTACTACTCATCCTCCTCCTGCCGCTCCTCACCATCGTCGCGCACGCAGCGCCGGTCTCACTTTTCGACGGCAAGACCCTCGACGGATGGGAGAGCCGCGAGCCGTCGCTTTGGAAAGTGGAGGATGGCTGCCTGACCGGCGGCGACGAGCAGCGCAAGGTCCCGCACAACGATTTTCTTTGCACGAAGCGTTCGTTCTCGAACTTCGAGCTGCGGCTGAAAATCAAACTCACCGGTGATCCGAAGACCGGCCTCATCAATAGCGGTGTGCAGATTCGCACGCGGCGCAACGCGACCGGCCACGAGGTGTGCGGCTACCAGTGCGATTACGGCGAGTCGAAGTGGTATGGCGGCATCTACGATGAGGGGCGGCGCAATAAATTCATCGCTCCCGCGGACATGGCGCTGCTGCGCCCGGCGATCAAGCTCTGGGACTGGAACGAGTATGTGATCCGCGCCGAGGGCAATCGCATCCAGACGTGGATCAACGAAGTGCAGGGCGTGGACTATCGCGAAACCGACGCAAACATTCCGCAGAATGGAATCCTCGGCATCCAAATCCACGGCGGCGGCAATACGAAGGTGCAGGTGAAGGACGTGACGATCGAGGAACTGCCGCCGACGCCGGATGCGCCGACGTGGAAAAAGCCCGGCGGTGCCGAGGCGGACGTGGGAGCGGCAGCGAAATCCTTGATTCAGGCACCGCCCAAGGGTCCGGAGGCACTCGCACGAGCCATAGGCTACAACAATGAATCCGTGCAGGCGCTCAGCGCGACTGAAGAGCAAAAGCGTTTCACGCTGCCGGAAGGCTTCAGCGTCGAACTCGTCGCAAGTGAGGAAACGGGGCTGCCGAAGCCAACGATGGTCGCCTTTGACGATGCTGGCCGCATGTGGTCGGCCACGGCGACGATGTATCCCTGCGACAATGATCCCGAGATTTGGAAGCGACCTGGCAATGACCGCGTCGTGGTCTTTGATACGCCCACGGCACGCTCGCCGCAGACGCCGCGTGTGTTTGCAGACGGAATGGTGATGCCGCTTTCGTTGCTGCCGCACGGTCGCGGGGTGTATGTCGCGCAGGGGCCGGAGATCTTCTACCTCGACGACAAGGACGGTGACGGCCGCGGGGATGAGCGACGCGTATTGCTGCATGGTTTTGGCACGCAGGACACCCACACGCTGCCGCATCAGCTCACTTGGATGCCCGGCGGGCGCGTGTTGTTTTCGCAAGGGCTGCTGAATCGCGGCACGATGACCGACGCCTCCGGTGCATCGTTTGTCTTCAATCGCACACTCATCGCTTCGACGGCCCCTGACGGCACAGACACCCGCATCCTCAGCGCGGGGCTTAACAATATCTGGGCCTGGGGTCTTGGCCGCACCGGGCGCGTGTTCATCCACGAGGCCAATGATCTCGGCTACAGCGCGGTGCCGTTCGAGGAGGATTCCAGTTATCCGGCCTACATTTCCATGCGGCTGCATCCGAATGCGCCGATGCATCCACCCACGGCGTGGGAGCTGAACCTTGGCGGCACGGGCTTCTCCGGCCTGGCGATCTGCGATGACCTCAGCGGCAGTTTTCCAACGCCGTGGCACGGGCTGCTCTACATCGCGAATCCCATCCTCGGCAAAATCCACGCTGTTTCCGCGAAGCTCGATGAGCGCGGCGTGTGGAGCTTTGAAAAACAAGGCGACCTCGTGTCATGCAGCGACACGATGTTCCGACCGGTGGCGATCACCTTCGGTCCCGATGGCTGCCTTTACATCACCGACTGGTATAACCGCATCATCTCGCACAACGAGATCCCACGCGACCATCCCGCCCGCGACAAAGAACACGGTCGTGTCTGGCGCGTGCGCCATAGCTCACAATCGCAGCGCCAAACGCCCGACATGACTCATGTGCCGACCGCCGAGCTGCCCGCGCATCTGCAAGCCGCGAGCACTTGGGAGATGCGCGCCGCTTGGCGTCAGATCGGCGAGCGTAAAGCCACGGAACTCATCCCCGCGCTCTCGAAACTCGCTGCCGACGGGCAAGTCGCCGACGATGCCCGCATTCACGCGCTGTGGTCGCTGGAAGAGCTTGGCCACTTCGACGCCACCCTTTGGAAGACGCTGCTCAGCGCACCTTCCGCCGATCTCCGCCGCGAGGCCGTTCGCGCTCTCAGCACCTTGAAGGTGGCGGAGGACACGGCGTTCGATCTGCTCCAGCCGCTCGCCTCAGAGACGCAGTGGACCGTCCGCTACGAGGTGCTGCGCTACTTCCGACGTGCTGCCGGCCCGGTGAATGCAAACCACATCGCCTGGTTGAAGCAGTGGAGCGCTACGCCTGCGCCGAAGGTCGAGATTAAAGGCTGGAACGGCAACTACCTCGCTCTCGGCGGCAGTTATGAGCGTGCTTTCCAAGACTTCTTGCTATCGCTGGCGGAAACCAAATCGCCCGCCGCCCAGCTGTTTGAATCGAAGTGGGACAAAGTCATCGCCACGGTCCCAGCTCCGGGCGAAGCCGAGCAAAGCAAGGTGCAAGCCCGCATCGCCGCCGTGACCGCGCTGCTGCCAAAGGCGAACGCCGCCGACGGCCGTACCTTGTTCGAAGGCACCTGCATGGCCTGCCACGCCATCGGCGGCAAAGGCGTGTCGCTCGGCCCGCCGCTCGACGGTTCGTCGAAGCGCGACATGGAGGGTCTGCTGACCTCCATCCTCGCCCCTGATGCCGCCGTTGAGCAAGTCTTCCGCCTCTACCGAATCGAAACGCAGAGCGGCCAGCGGATCGAAGGCTTCAAGAAGTCCGAGTCCGCCAAAGACATCACCGTCCTCCTCATGGGCGGCGTGCCGCAAGTGGTCCCCGTGGCGAACATCAAGAGCGCCGGCTACGTCGCCGGAAAATCCGTCATGCTACCGCTAGCGGGAGGCTTCACGGATCAGCAACTCGCTGACTTGGTGGCGTATTTGCGGACCCTTCCATGACAGAAGATGCCGAAAAAGTGCGGTCCAAGGCAGTGCCTCCGCGAGTCCGCAACCAGACACCAAGAACTCCAAATGAAACACACATTCACAATCCTCACCGCCCTCTTGCTCTCGCCGCTTACCGCGCTGCACGCCGCCGATCCCAAGCCAACAGCTCCGTCGCGCGATGACGTCGCGTGGCTTCGCGAGAAAGGCACGCTCCTCTTTCACGACGCCTTCGAGCGTGAGGAAACCGGCAATGGCATGAAGGCCATCGGTAACGGTTGGGAGAGCGCTACGGCAGACCGGGTGCCGCAGATCAAACAGGCCGATCTCGACGGCGGCATCCTCAAGCTCGCCAGCGCCATGAAAGAAGCCGGAC
>JAPLUM010000449.1 GCA_026397605.1 Verrucomicrobiota bacterium
ATGCTGTTGCAAGTGCATGATGAACTGCTCTTTGAAGTGCCCGTGGCCGAGGTCGATCAGGCCAAAACCATCATCTTAACCGAGATGCGCAATGCCTTAACGCTGGGTGATGTTCCTGTGGATGTTGAAGCTGGCACTGGAATCAACTGGCTGGAA
This sequence comes from Verrucomicrobiota bacterium, assembly GCA_026397605.1. GTDB lineage: Bacteria > Verrucomicrobiota > Verrucomicrobiia > Verrucomicrobiales > Verrucomicrobiaceae > Prosthecobacter. The sequence goes on from JAPLUM010000449.1 coordinate 157, forward strand.
GCCCACTGAGATGAACGCCCTGCTCATTCATCCTGATGGCCGTGCTGAGGTCGTCTTTGGCCAGATCACCGGAGATCTCACAACGCTCGCCGTGCTGACTCAGTCTGCCCTTTCGGCCTTAGAAGCTGCCGCTGGTCAGTCTGGCCAATCCAGCATCCATTCACTCCAGCTCCATCATGAAGAAAGCTGCATCACGATCCTCCAAATGCCGCAGGATCGCTGGTTGCGCGTGGAGCATGAAAGCGGAGCATCTGTCCCGCAAGTTCGCCAATGGGCCGACCAAAACGTGCAGGACAAAGCTCCAGCAAAGGCCGTCGCTGCAAGAGTTACCTCTTTGGCTGATGCACTGAACATCGCCGGAGTGTGATGGGATAAGACGTTACCAATACTTCGGCCAGCGTGTTTCGCGGGTCAGGTTGTGAAAAAGCAGGGCCACGAGCACGATGACGACAGCGCCAGCGAGTGTCGGAAAGAGCGCGAAGCTCCAGGCGGGCTGCATGAGGAAAACGATGACGGGATTTGACCCTGCGGGAGGATGCACCGTTCGTGTGATCATCATGACCGCGATAGCACTGCCAACTGCAAGAGAGACACTCCACCAATGTGGGCCGCAAAAATGCACAAAGGCTAGTCCGATGACTGTGCTGAGAAGATGACCCAGGATGACATTTCGCGGTTGGCTGAAAGGCACATCAGGATAACCAAACACCAGCACACAGCTAGCCCCGAATGACCCCAGCACGAGTGCCACATGCAAGCTCTGCCCCAATAAGGCAACCGTGGAGATGGCCAGAAAACCGCCGATAAAAGCAAGTGTGATGGCTTTACCTGGGGCGCGAGGCGGAAGCGCGGCGGAGTCGCCGCGGAGTTTGGAGAGGAGGTTCATGGTGTTTGTAGTTTGAGCTGGGATTCGAGTTCGGCAATGCGTGCTTTGAGCGGAGAGACGGCTTCGTTCACTTCAGCAGCGGTAAATCGTGGAGTGATGTATTTCGGACAGTTCCAGTCAAACGAGACCAGGCGAATGCGAAACAGGCGCTCAGTGATTTTAGCCAGCTCAGGAGTCGTCATTTGTTGAACGAGATCAGGATGATCACGTGCGTCCAGCACCTCGACATGACCCAAGAGCTTCAGCCGTTCCCTGTGCGGATAGTCCATGAAAAAGAGGCACACGCGATCATTACTGGCCACGTTCCCTGTGGTGAGCATCTGCCGATTGCCTTTGTAATCAGCGAACGTGATTTCATTCGGCCCCGTCACTTGGCAAAAACCAACTGGCCCACCGCGATGCTGCATGTAGGGCCAGCCGGTTTCGCTCACACTGCTCATGTAAAAACTATCGCGTGCTTCAATGAACGCTTTTTCATCCGGTCCGAGCGGATCATCACTAGGAGCCGGAGGTAGCACCTGTGACCGCCCATAAAATCGATGCTGCGCGGCGAGCACATGTGGCGTGAAAGTGATGTCGAGAAAACGGTGAGCCATGATTTAAAAGATCAGAATTTGCCAGCCTTCTGTCTGATAGCGGCGCAGGCTGAGAAGGCCGGGCGTGCCAGCGAGGGCGTTG